>JAAYZL010000563.1 GCA_012514855.1 Clostridiales bacterium | reverse complement strand
TGGTTCTGGTCACGGACTGCACGCGCGCGGGCGGGCTCGCGGACGGCGAATACTCGCTCGGCGGCCAGCCGATCTTCGTCAAGGGCATCGAGTGCAGGCTCTCGGACGGCACGATCGCCGGAAGCGTGCTGAAGCTGAACCACGCGATCCGGAACATGGTGCGCCTCGGCGGGGCGGAGATTTGGGAGGCCGTCAACATGGCGAGCCTGAACCCGGCGAAGCTGCACGGCTTGACGGACATCGGCGCGCTCGAGCCCGGGTTCCGCGCGGACATCGCACTCGCGGACGGGGACTTCGAGATACATAGGACGATCCTCGGCGGGCGCACGATCTACGAGAGGGAGGACG
This sequence comes from Clostridiales bacterium, assembly GCA_012514855.1. The sequence goes on along the minus strand of JAAYZL010000563.1, from coordinate 1,762 downwards.
CATGATGAATCTGAAGGTTCGGCCCCTGCTCGATTTGGGGTTCCAGCCGCTCGCCGTAGCGTTGCGCGACTTCGCGACGGACGTCAAAAGGGCCGGCGGGCAGCGCGTTTCGATCTCGGTCGAGCGCGACGCGGAGAGGATCGAGACCACTTCGCTCGACGTGTTCCCGGGCGGCGTCGACGATGCGCGCAACTTCCGGATCGCCGAGCGCGTCGTCAAGACGCTGCTCTGGGTTTACGGCGGCGCGAAGATCGTCGTGACCGGCTCCAAGGCGATTTTCGAACACATCCGGGACGCGTATCGCGAGGGCGGCGCGCGCGCGTTCGATGCGGATTTCATGGCGACGGTGTTCGACCGACCGTTCGAGGTCGCGTTTTCGCGCGAGGCGCCGGCATCGCGCTGGGCCGCGCGGCCCGTCGGGCGGCATCTGGATGGCTGCCGGATCGGCTTTGACGCCGGCGGCAGCGATCGCAAGGTGTCCGCGGTCGTCGACGGCGAGGCCCGGTTCTCCGAGGAGGTCGTCTGGCACCCGAAATTGAGCGCCGACCCCGCGTACCAGCGCGCGGGCATCCTTGAGTCGCTGCGCACCGCCGCGTCGAAGATGCCGCGCGTCGACGCGATCGGCGTCAGCACCGCGGGCGTCACGATCGACAACCGCATGATGATCTCGTCGCTGTTTCTGAAGGTGCCGAGGGAGCTGCACGAGGAGCACGTGCGCAACGTCTACATCGACTGCGCGCGCGAGATCGGACAAGACATCCCGGTCGAGGTCGCGAACGACGGCGACGTGACGGCGCTCGCGGGCGCGATGGAGCTGAACGACGGCTGCGTGCTCGGCATCGCGATGGGCACGAGCGAGGCCGGGGGCTACGTGGACGGCGCCGGGAACATCACCGGCTGGCTGAACGAGCTCGCGTTCGTGCCGATCGACCTGAACCCGGGCGCGATGGAGGACGAGTGGTCGCTCGACCGCGGCTGCGGCGTCAAGTACTTCTCGCAGGACGCCGTCATCAAGCTCGCGCCCCAGGCGGGCATAGAGCTCGACCCCGCGCCGACGCCCGCGGAGAAGCTCAAGATCGTGCAGAAGCTGATGGCCGAAGGCGACCCGCGTGCGCGGGCGATCTACGAGACGCTCGGCATTTACTTCGGCTACGCGATCGCGTACTACGCGCTGTTCTACGACATCCGCCACGTGCTCGTCATGGGCCGCGTGACCTCGGGCGAGGGCGGCGTGCTGCTGCTCGACAAGGCGCGCGAGGTGCTGAAGCTCGACTTCCCGGAGCTCGCCGAGAAGATCGCGCTCGCGATCCCGGACGAGCACAGCCGCAGGGTCGGCCAGTCGGTCGCGGCAGCGAGCCTGGCTCAGGCGGCGAGCCTGGCCGCTTCGAGAAATGAATGACATGGACGCGGGCATCCGGAAGGGCGACCGCTGGTTCCGCTACCGCGCGACGGCGATCATCCTCGAGGAGGGGCACGTGCTGATGGCCAAGAACGAGCGCGACCCGTTCTACTATTCGGTCGGCGGCGGCGTCCGGATCGGGGAGACCGCCGAGGACGCCGTGCGCCGCGAGGTGCGCGAGGAAGTGGGGGAGGACTACGAGGTCGACCGCCTCGCGTTCGTCCACGAGAACTTCTTCATCGGCGAATTTCCGAGCAACCGGGGCCTTCAATGCCACGAATTGGCGCTGTACTTTCTGATGAAGCCCCGCGGCACGAGGGAGCTTCGCGGCGCGGAGAGCTACGCGATCGACGGCGCGCGCGA
>JAAYZL010000562.1 GCA_012514855.1 Clostridiales bacterium | reverse complement strand
GCTGATCGTGTGCATCACGGAGGGGATTCCCGTCCTGGACATGGTGCGCGTGAAGGAGCATTTGAAGGACCTTCCGGCGCGCCTGATCGGGCCGAACTGTCCGGGGCTGATCACGCCCGACGAGTGCAAGCTCGGGATCATGCCGGGCTACATCTGCAGGAAGGGGCGCGTGGGCGTGGTTTCGCGCTCGGGGACGCTGACGTACGAGGCGGTCAACCAGCTCACGAAGGCGAACATCGGCCAGTCGACGGCGGTCGGCATCGGCGGCGACCCGGTCAAGGGCACGGGGTTTTTGGAGGTGCTCGAGGCGTTCGAGGCCGACGAGGAGACGCTCGCGGTCGTGATGATCGGGGAGATCGGCGGCAGCGGCGAGGAGGAGGCCGCCGAGTGGATCAAGGCGCACATGCAGAAGCCGGTGGCGGCGTTCATCGGCGGGCGGACCGCGCCCCCGGGAAGGCGGATGGGCCACGCGGGCGCGATCATCTCCGGCGGCAAGGGAACGGCGGAGGGCAAGGTCAACACACTTCGCGACGCGGGCGTCGTCGTCGCCGACACGCCGGACAGGATCGGCGAGGCGCTGATCGAGGCGGTCAAGAGGGCGGGAATCTACGGGGATGTGCTGATCCCTTAAAACAAATCCGGGGAGCGCGTGCGCGCTCCCCCTCGGTTTTTTATGGCCGCTTGTTCGCGTAGTGCGGCAACAATTTCGGCGATTCGACGCCCGTCTGCGCGCCCGCGGCCTCGAGCTCGTCCATGTACTTCCGGACGTGCCCGAGCGAGAGTTCGGCAAGCTCTGCTCCCCTGCTGTCGCTGGCCGCGGACTTCCCCGCGGTGCGCCCGAACACGATGATGTCGAGCAGCGAGTTCCCCATAAGCCGGTTCCTTCCGTGTATGCCGCCGACCGCCTCGCCGGCGACGAACAGCCCCCTGACGGCCGTCTCGCCCCGGGCGTCTATTCGCAGTCCGCCGTTCTGGTAGTGGAGCGTCGGGTAGACGAGTATCGGCACGACCCGCATGTCGATGTCGTACTTCATGAACATCCGAAGCATGCCCGGCAGCCGCTTTTCGAGCGTTCCCGCGCCGTGGATCAAATCGATCATCGGCGTGTCGAGCCACACGGCGCTGCCCTCGGGCGTCTTTATCCCGTTCCCGCGCTCTTTGCACTCGCGGATGATCGACGCGGCGGACACGTCGCGCGTCTCGAGCGGGTGCATGAACGCCTCGCCGTTCGCGTTTACGAGCATCGCGCCCATCGAGCGCACCTTTTCGGTCACGAGCGCGCCGTAGATCTGCAGCGGAAACGCCGCCCCGGTCGGGTGGTACTGCAGCGTGTCCGCGTAGAGCAGCGGCGCGCCCGCGCGATAGCCGAGCACGAGCCCGTCGGCGGTCGCGCCGTAGTGGTTCGAGGTCGGGAAGCCCTGGTAGTGCAGCCGCCCCGCGCCGCCGGTCGCGAGCACGACGGTTTTCGCGCGCGCAACGCGGTGCTCGCCGGTCTCCATGTTCAGGAGCACCGCGCCCGCCGCGTGCCCGTTTGTGTCCAACAGAAGCTCGATCGCCGCGGTGAAGTCGACGACCGGAATCTCGCGGTTCAGCACCTCGTCGCGCAGCGTCCGCATGATCTCCGCGCCGGAGTAATCCGCCGCCGCGTGCATGCGCTTGCGCGACGTGCCGCCGCCGTGCGTCGTGACCATCGTGCCGTCCTCGTCCTTGTCGAACTCGACGCCGAGCCCGTTCAGCCACTTGACCGCGCCGGGGCCGTCCATCACGAGCTTTTTCAAAAGCTCCGGAACCGCCGCGTAGTGCCCGCCGCCGAACGCGTCCAAATAATGCTGCGCGGGCGAGTCGTTCGGCTTGTCCGCCGCCTGAATGCCGCCCTCGGCCATCATCGTGTTCGCGTCGCCCAAGCGGAGCTTCGTGACCACCATGACGCTCGCGCCGGCCTCGTGCGCCTCGATCGCCGCGGACGAGCCCGCGCCGCCGCCGCCGATCACGAGCACGTCGACGTCGTAGTCCGGGTTGTTCAGGTCGAGATTGAGACCCAAAACGCGGCTCTTGCCCTCGAGGAGCTCCAGAAGCTCGGTCGGCGCCTTGTCGCCCGCGCTGACCCCGGCCTTCAGCGCGCCGAAGCCCGTGTCGCGGTAGTCCGGGTGGAACTCCTTCAGGAGCGCCTCCTTCTCCGCGGCGGTCATCCTGCTGGGCTCCGAACCCATATTCGCCGCGCGGGCGGCCTCCACCCTGCGGACGGATTGAAGCATTTCCTCGGAATACATGGTCGGACCCCCTTATTGCTCGATGTCGCGGTGGTTGTAGAGCTCCTTGATCTCGGCGAGCGGCTTCTGCATGATCCCCTCGATCAGTTCGTCGAACGCGCCGTCCCCGATCTCGTTCACGCGCTCGGTCAGGTGCTTCGCCTCCGGCGCGATGTACTTGCCGTTGAGCCTTCTGGCCAGCAGCGCGACCTGCGGGTGCGAGATCCCCGCCGGGCAGCGCGCCGAGCAAATGCCGCACATCACGCAGTCGAACGACTCCTCCGCGCATCTCCTGTACTCGCCGCGCTGCGCGCAGGCGATGTACTGCATCACGTCGATCCCCTGCGGGCACGCCTTCGTGCAGGCGTTGCAGCCGATGCACGCGTAGATCTCGGGGTAGAGCTGCATCATGATCCGCTCGTCGGGGCGGATTTTTTCGATGTCGTACACCTGCCTGACGAGCGGGAAGTACGGCAGCGTCGCGACGTACATGTTCTCCTCGACCTTCGTCGAGCACGCGAGGCACATCTTGAGCTGCGTCGAGCCCTTCACGCGGTAGATCGTCGCGCACGCGCCGCAGAACCCGTTGCGGCAGCCGCAGCCGCGCACGAGCTCGTAGCCCGCGTACTCCAGCGCGCCCATGATCGTCAGGCTGTCGGGAACCCGATATTCCTTGCCCATCAGATAGACCGTGATCATCCTGTCCGCCATGAATAAGCCCCCCCGTCAGTACTCGTCCGGCAGTTCGCTGAGCTCGTCGAACCGGAACACCGGCCCGTCCTTGCAGACGTATTTCGAGCCGATGTTGCACCGGCCGCACTTGCCCACGCCGCACTTCATCCGTAGCTCCATCGTCGTAAAGACCTGATCCTTCGAGAACCCGAGCTCCTCGAGCGCCTTGAGCGTGAACTTGATCATGACCGGCGGGCCGCAGACGAGCGCCGTCCGGTTCGCGTCGAAGCCGAGCTCCCTGACGTAGGCCGGCACGAACGCGACGTGGCCGTCCCAGCCTTCCTGCGCCCGGTCGATCGTCAGGTGCACGTCGACCCCCGGCGCGCCCATCCACTCGTTCCGGATGATGTCGATGTCGACGAGGTCGTCCATCGAGCGCGCGCCGTAGACGATGTCGACGCGCCCGTAGCGCTCGCGATGATGGAGCACATAGTCGATGACCGACCGGAGCGGCGCGAGGCCGATGCCGCCCGCGATGAACAGCAAACCCCTGCCCAGGAGCTCGCCCTCGACCGGGAAGCCGTTCCCGTAGGGGCCGCGCACGGTCACCTGCTGGCCGACCTCCATCCCGTGCAGCCAGTCGGTCAGGCAGCCGCACTTCTTGATCGAGAACTCCATGTATTCCGCCACCGTCGGCGACGTCGTGATCGAGAACATCGCCTCGCCGACGCCCGGAATCGACAGCATCGCGCACTGGCCGG
>JAAYZL010000561.1 GCA_012514855.1 Clostridiales bacterium | reverse complement strand
ATTTGGCGCTGGCGCAAAGTATTTATTTCAGCCCCACAGCCCTCACGCACATTAAGCGATTGGTGGATATGGGAGGGTCGATCATCACGGACACGATGCTTGTGGCGAGCGACATTCACGAGGAGCTCCTCGGGAACAAGGGCGCCAAGGTGTTGTGCTTCATCGACGACCCGCAGGTGGTCATGCTGGCCGAGCAGCGGCGCGTGACCCGTGCGGAGGTCGCGGTCGACTACGGCCTGGCGGTTCAGGGGCCGAAACTCATGGTCGTGGGCAGCGCGCCGTCGGCGATCAACCGTTTGATTCAGCGCAGGCAGCGGGAGCCCATGTCGGACGTGTGCGTGCTCGCCGCGCCCAGCGGGTTCGCGAGCGCCGTGCAGCTCAAGGAGCGGCTTCTCGACAGCGATCTCGCCTCGATCATCGCGCGCGGCAAGAAGGGCGGAATCCCCGCGACCGTCGCGCTCGTCAACGCGATACTGAAGGAGATCGGCGCGAGAAAAGGCGTTTAACCGACAAAACCGGGGCGGAGCCGCGCGGCTCCGCCTGTTTGTTTACGTTTTCTCCGCCCGCCCCTTCGGAATCCGCCCGGCAAACGAGGTCATGCCCCCGTCGGAGGTCACGGCGATGTCCCCGCCGCGCTCCCCCAGTATCTCCCGGACGATCGAGAGGCCCATCCCGCGCCCCGCGCGCTTCGTCGTAAAGCCGCGCTCGAAGATCGACGCGCGAATGTGCTCGGGGATTTCCGGCCCGGTGTTCGAGACGGCAAACCGGTAGTCGTGCAGATCCTCGCCGACCTCGACGAGCAGTTTGCGCCTGGGAAGCGACCGGTCCTCGAGCGCGTCGACGGCGTTGTCGATCAGATTCCCGAGTATCCGGCACATCTCCCAGCCGGCGATCGGCATCCCGTGCCACGCGGAGCGGATCACGACCTCCATGTCGATCCCCTTCTCCTCGCAGTCGGCCATCTTCGCCGCGAGCAGCGCGTTGACGGCGGGGCTCGCGGTCTTGAGCGCCCTGCCGACGAGCTGTATGTCGCCGTACACGCGCTCGATGTAGTCCTGCGCCTCGCCGTACTCCCGCATCTCGACCAGCCCGAACACGACCTGCAGGTGGTTCATGAAGTCGTGCCGCTGGGCGCGCAGCGTGCCGTTGAGGTCCTCGAGCTGGCCGTACGCCTCGGCGAGCATCTCGCTCTGCGCGGAGATTTTGCGGGCGTTCAGCGCGTCGCGGATGTCGAGCGCCGCGCCCCAGATCACGATCAGCGCGACGACGCCCACGAGGAATCGCTCCGCCGTGCCCGACAGGTGAAACCCGTAGCCGAACAGCGCGTACGCGAACAGGCCGAGCGCGAAGAGCATCTGCGCGGCGTTCGCGACGATCGCGTACCGGGAGACCTTGGAGATGTTCAGCCTTTCGGAAAGCGCCTTTTTCATGGCAACATTATAGCCGGGTTTCGGCGCGAATGCAATAACTTTTCAAAACCGCATGTCTGGACGAAACAAATTGCAGATATAATATTGAAATAGGATGGAGGGATCGACATGAACCGCAACGCAACGACGCTCCGGCTCGCCTACGGGGGCCTGCTCGCCGCGATGATCGCGCTTTTGACGGCGTATGTGCGCCTGCCGGTCGTCATGCTGAAGGGCTACGCGCACCTGGGCGACCTCGGAATCCTGCTCTCCTCGCTCGTGCTCGGCCCGTTCGCGGCGCTTCCGGCCGCGGTCGGCTCGGGGCTCGCCGATCTGCTCGCGGGCTATCCGGTCTACGCGCCGTTCACGCTCGTCATCAAGGGCGCGATGGGCTATGCGCTCGGCAAGTGGATACTCACCCGGCGGTTTTCCGTCCGGAACCTCATCGTGCTCATACTGACCGCCGCGTTTATGGTCGGCGCGTACTTCCTGACCGACACGCTGCTCTACGGCGCGGAGGCCGCGGTCGCGTCGTTCGTCGGCAACTGCGTGCAGGGCGGCGCGATGGTCGCGGGCGGGCTGGTGCTGATCCCGCTGTGCTGCGCGCTTCCGAAGTCGATGCTCGGGAGGTTCCGCGGGTGAGGCTGTCGGCCAAGAGGCTTGCGCGGCTTGCGATGCTCGCGGCGGTTCTGTGCCTCGTCGCGCCGCTGAAGCTCGACATCGGCGCGGTTCCGATCACGCTGCAGACCCTCGTCGTCGCGCTCGCGGGCGCGCTGCTCGGGCCCGTCGACGGCGCGATCGCGGTCGGCGTGTACCTGCTGCTCGGGCTCGCCGGGCTCCCGGTGTTCGCCGGGTGGATGAGCGGCTTCGCGTACTTCGTCGGGCCGACGGGCGGCTTTCTGGTCGGCTTCCTCGCGCTGGCGGCGCTCACGGGGCTGCGCAGGTGGTGGGCGGGGCTTCCCGGGCTCGCGGCGGTCTATCTGCTCGGAACCGCGTGGCTGATGAAGGTCACCGGCCTCGCGCTAGGGGCCGCGCTCTGGGCGGGCGTCTGGCCGTTTGTGCTCAAGGACGCCGCGTCCGTCGCGCTCGCGTACGCGCTGGGGAGGATATTGCAAAGAAGGCTGGCTCTCTAAAAAAAATCCCTTCCGGCGATTTGTCGGAAGGGTTCTTTTCTAGTCGACGAGCACTTCGTAGTCGCTGAACGAAATCCGCCAGTTTCCGTCGATGTCGAGTAGCCCGCGCGTGTCGCCGAGCCGCGCCTCGAACAAACCGTCTCCGAGGTCATACATCCAGTCGTATTGCAGCGGCAGGATTTCGACGCCGCTTGCGTGAAATACCCCGAATTTCCCCTCGTATCTCGCCAGATAGCGGTCGT
>JAAYZL010000099.1 GCA_012514855.1 Clostridiales bacterium | reverse complement strand
ATGCACGCCGAAAACCTGCCGACGCCCTTCCTGTCCTCCGTGATCGACGACTGCATGGAGGTCGGCAAAGACGTGACGCTCGGCGGCGCGCACTACAACTTCGCGGGCGTGCAGGCGATCCAGGCCGCGAACGTCGCCGACAGCCTCGAAGCCATCCGCAAGTTCGTCTACGAGGAGAAATCCGTCTCCGCGGGGGAACTGCTCTCGGCGCTCAGGAGCGACTTCGCGGGCGCGGAGCTTTTGCGCACGAAGCTGATCCGCAAATCGCCCAAGTACGGAAACGACATTCCGGAGGTGGACGAACTGGGCGCCAAGTGGACGCGCTACTTCGGCGAGCGGCTGAAATTGTACCGCAACCGCCGTGGCGGGGTCTACCAGATGGGGCTTTACACGGTGTCCGCGCACGTGCCGATGGGACAGAACGTCGGCGCCTCCGCGGACGGCCGCCACGCGCGCGACCCGCTCGCCGACGGCGGCGTGTCCGCGATGTACGGCCGCGACACAGGCGGCCCGACGGCGCTGTTGCAGTCCGTGTCGAAGCTGCCGTTCGAGATGGCCAGCAACGGCGCGCTTCTGAACATGAAGTTCCTGCCGCGGTTCTTTAAAACGGTTGCCGGCGTCGAGAAATTCGCGGGCTTTTTGCGCACGTTCTGCAGGCTCGGCATCAGCCACATACAGTTCAACGTGCTCAACGAGGCCGACCTGCGCGCGGCGCAGAAAGAGCCGGAGCGGTACCGCGGGATGACGGTTCGCGTCGCGGGATACACGGCGTATTTCACCGAGCTCGCGCCGGACCTGCAGGAGGAGATCATCGCGCGCACCTCCTACGAGGCCGTATGAACGGGCGGATCTTCGAGCTCACGCGCTTCGCCGTGCACGACGGGCCGGGCATCCGAAGCACCTTGTTTCTGAAGGGCTGCCCGCTCCGATGCCCGTGGTGCCAGAACCCGGAGGGGCTGAAAAAAGACATCCGGCTGTGGCAGAACCCGTCGCTGTGCGTCGGCTGCAAGGGCTGCGTCGACGCCTGCAAGCCGGGCGCGCTGCGCTTTTCCGACCGGCTGCACATCGACGAGACGGCCTGCAACCTCTGCGGCGAATGCGTGAAGGTCTGTCCCGCCGCGGCGCTTTCCTTTGACGGAAGGGAGATATCCTCCGAGGAAGCGGTGGAGCTTCTCCTGCGGGACATCGAATTCTACGACCCGGGCGGGGTGACGCTGTCCGGCGGCGAGGTGTTCGCGCAGTGGCCGTTCGCGCTGGAGGTCCTCACGGCGTGCCATGACCGGGGCGTCGACACCGCGGTCGAGAGCTGCCTGTACGTCGAACCGGAGGTGCTCAAGCGCTTCCTGCCGGTAGTCGACCACTTCATCGTGGACATCAAGATTTTCGACGCGGAGGCGCACAGGCGCGTGCTCGGCGTCGGCAACGCGCTGATCCTAGAAAACTACGCCTTATTGGTCGCCGCGGGCGCGGACGTGCTCGTGCGGACGCCGCTGATCCCCGGATACACGGCCACGGAGGAGAATATCCGCGCGATCGCGAGGTTCGTCGCGAAAACGGACCAAAAAGCGCGCTTCGAGCTTCTGAACTTCAACCCCCTGTGCCGCGGCAAGTACGATTCGCTCGAGCAGCCCTTCCCCGTGGAGGGCCGGGCGCTGACCGCGGAGGAAATGGATTTCTATTGCGGTATACTGCGCCGGGAAGGTATTTTTGACGTCGTGGAGGAGTGAAGCCCATGTCATCGATCGCGGGATTTCTCAAAACCGCGCGCGCGGACGAAGCGGTGTTTGTAAGCGATGTGCGCGAGACCTTCGAGCGGGAGGGAACGCGCCAGCTCACGTCCCTCGTGACGCTGTACGACGGCCGCGTGCGGCGGTTTGACCTGCGCTTCCCCGCGTTCGAGACCCCGGAGGAAGTGGAGTTCGCAGCGTCGTATCTCTGCGCCACGATCTACAACATGCTGTCCTCGCTGGGCGCGAAGCGCTTCGACCTCTATTGCGGCGACGAGGAATTGCGCGCGCTCGCGCTCGGGCTCAACGAGGTCTTTCAGGTCGACCTCGAAAAGAGCGCGCGGACGGGCTACGGCAAGTGCCTGAACGTCAACGAGCGCACGCTGAACGCGCTGTGCGAGGGCGCCGGGCGCTTCCGGTTTTCCGTGCACCCGCTCGGCGAACTGCCCGAAGCGCCGCTTCGGGACGGCGCCCCGGAAACCGGGAGGATCGACTTCGCGCGGCTGCCGGACGCGGCCCGCGGCAAAGCGCTGATGGGCATGGACATCGGCGGCACGGACGTCAAGATCGCCGTTTCCATCGACGGCGAGCTGCGCTTTTTCAAGGAATACGACTGGTTCCCCGCCGCGTTTGCGCGCGCGGAGCAGTTGATCGGCCCCATTGTGCTGCTGACGCGGCTGATGCGCGCGGCGGCCTCGATGGCGAGGTGCGGAAGGGCGGACGAGGTTCCCGCGAAGGCGCTCGACAAGGCCGCGACGGACGCGGAGATGGAAGCGGCCGCTTCCGACATGGAGAAGGCGCTCGGCGGCGCGCTTGCCGGCTTCGACGCGATCGGGCTGTGCTTCCCGGACGTCGTGATCCGCAACCGCATCGTCGGCGGCGAGACCTACAAGACGCGCGGCATGCGCGAGCAGGCGGAGGTCGATTACGAGTCGGAATTCGCCGAGATCACCGGCCTCTGCGACCGGCTGCGCCCCTTCGTGGTCGAGGGCGGCGCGATCATGAACACGAACGACGGCCCGATGGCCGCGTTCACGACCGCGGTCGAGGTCGCGGCCGCGGGCGAGAACCTGCGGGACGGCTTCTTCGCGCACACGCTGGGCACGGAGCTGGGCACCGGCTGGATTCTCCCGGACGGCTCGATCCCCGAAATCCCGCTCGAGGTCTACAACTTCATCATCGACCTCGGGAGCTTCAAACAGCGCGGCTACGGCGTCGACGACGTGCGAAGCGTCCGCAATTTCAACACCGGGCTCAGCGGGACGCTGCAGAAGTGCACCTGCCAGTCCGGGGTGTTCCGCCTCGCCGCGAAATACCTGCCCGGGCGCGAGCCCGACCTCTACGCGCGCGTGCTTGCGGAGGGCCTGTTCGTCCGAAGCGGGGACGCGCTGCACGTGCCCACCGAGCCGAGGGATCTGCGCAAGCCGTGCCTCGAATTCTTCATGCGCGAGGCCGAAAAACCCGATTCCGTGTCCGCCGAAATCTTCCGCCGCGTCGGGGAATACCTGGCCATCACGTGGAAGGAGACGCAGTACATCCTCAGGCCCGCGTCCCTGTCGCGCGCGCTGTTCGGCCGGCTGGTCAAGACGGACGCGTGCTTCAGGCTGATCGACGAGGGCGCGAAGCGCATCGTGCCGGACATCCGGCAGTTCGCGGCAGACGACGCGCTCGCCAATTCGCCGCTGATGCGGCAGCTCGCGGCGCATCCGGACTACACGATCGCCCAGTTCGCGCAGGCCGTGGGCGCGATCTACTTCGGGTGCATGGGGCTGCGGAAATAGGCATCGAAAAAGCCGTCCCGGACGCTGTCCCGGGACGGCTTTTGCTCATCTCCCATGCGGTTTATTGCGGCGCTACAGCATGAACAGCTCTTTTCTGTAATCGGTCATGCTGTCCGCGCGGGTCCTGCCGACGCGCACGCTGTCCTCGATGCGGAAGCCGCGCAACGTCCCGTTGTTTCCCATGAACACGTCGACGCAGTAGGTCATGTTCTCGCGCAGCGCATAGGTGGAGTTGCTCTCGATCCACGGCGGCTCGCCCTCCATCAGCCCCGTCGCGTGGCAGGGGCCGTACAGGAGCCAGCTTCGGTGGCCGTTTCCGTCCATGCAGTCGTAGTACGCCTTGGCGACGTTCGCCGCGCTGTTGCCCGCGAAAAGCTGCCCGCAGATAACGCCGTGCGCCTCGTAGCCGGCCTTTACCGCGTCAACGAGGTATTGCTCCGGCTTCCCGAAGAACACCGGCCGCCCGATCGACGACGCGTAGCCCTCGTAGCGCGCGCCGATCTGCAGCATCACGAAGTCGTCCTTCTCGATGACCTTGTGCCGCGCGCGGGAGATCGCCTGATTTCCGCCCGCGCCGGCCAGAAACCACATTGGATACGCCTCGTTCTCCGCGCCGGCCTCGTACATGGCGGCGGAGGCGAGCCCGCGCACCTGCAATTCGGTCATGCCGGGGCGGATGCGCTCGAGCGTATAGTCGAACGCCTTCGCCGTCAGCATCCCCGCGTGGCGCATGCAGGCGATCTCGCTCTCGCTCTTGACCATGCGCAGCTCCATCATCAGCTCGTCGCCGCGCACGATCTCGACGTCGCCGAAGCCCTTGAGCGCGGCCTCGATCTCGGCGTACGCCACGTGCGGAATCAGGTTGTAGCCCGCGATCGCGAAGCGCCTGCAGCCCGTCCCCCCGACCATCGCGTCCAGCACGTCCTTGACGGTCTCGAGCTTCTCGCCGGGGTACTCCGGGTTCGACGATTCGCGGAACGCCGCGAGCCGGCGGATGTCCGGGATGCGCGAGCGGTCGGCGGCGAAGGTGTAGCTCTCCGGGCCGATCAAAAGCACCGGATCTCCCCTCTGCGCCAGAAGCACGCCGCAGGTCTCAAACGACGGCCAGTAATCCGACAGGTAGCGCGCGAACTGCGGCTCGGCCTCGTTGCCGAACGCGAGCAGCGCGTCGATGTTCTGTTTTTGCATCAGCTCTTGCGCGTTTTTCGCGCGAAGCGCAAATTCGGAATCGGGGATGCGCGGTCTTTCCATGGGGCCCTCCTATTTTGCGTCATAATCCAGCCAGCGCGCCGGATTGTGAACCATGATCTCCTCGATGGTCTCTTCCCGCACGCCCACCTCGCGCAGCATCGGCAGAATGTGGGCGATCACGTGGTCGTAGCCCCAGCCGCCGTAGGCGCGCAAGAGGCTCTTCAAGCACACGTCGCAGGAGAACAGAAGCTGCTTTTCGTAGCCGCGGTCGATGATCTTTTTGAGCAAGTGCACGCGCTCCCAGTCGGTCGCGAAGCGGCCGGAGCCGGGCCGGACGTCCCAGAGGTCCGTCGCCATCTCCTTGCCGAAGTTGTCGAACTCGATGTACGCGCCCCTGTCGAGGATGTCGAATATGTAGTCCTCGCGGTTCTCGACGTCGGAGTGGCAGACGACGACCTTTTGGGGGTCGACCTTGTGCTCCTCGATCAGTTCCATCGCCTGATAGCCCTGCGTCGACCACGGGTTGATGTGCACCAGCAGCGGCGCGCCGGTTTTCCTCTGCGCGCGGCACGCGGCGGTCAGCGATTTCCTCTCGAACGGGTACATGATGTGGCTCACGCCGATCTCGCCGATGACGCCGGCGCGTATGCCGGTGTGCCCTATGCCGACCTCGAGGTCGCGGACGATGTCCTCCTCCATCTTTTCGACGCTCAGCGCGCGGATTTCCGGCGCCTGCGCGCCCTCGACGTAATAGCCGGAGCCCGCGACGACGTGCAAACCGGTGCGATGGGAGACCTCGCGCAGAAGCTCCGGGTCGCGGCCGAGGCCGTGGTTCGTCGCGTCGACGACGGTCCTTCCGCCGGCGAAGCGGAAATGGTTGAGCTCCCTGATCTGGGTCTTCTTGTCCGTCATCCGCAGGTTGTCCAGAACCGCGAACGGGTTGCGCCTGAGCACGCCGAGCGTTTCGATGGTGACCGGGCCGTGGGCCATGGTCCTCTTCGAGACCTCCTCCGGCTCCACGAAAAAGACGCTCATATCGATGAAAATATGCTCGTGCGGGGTCACGACGCCCAGCTCCGACGGCGGGACCCTCCCCAGGACGGTCATTACAGACATGGCGGCCGCCTCCTTGCGTCACATTGCGGGAACCCCTGCGGGAAGGGCCGCGGACACGGACGAATCCATGCCCGCGGCCGGGGATGCCCGGGGATTTTAATAGTTGAAGCTCTCCACGTTGTCCGGGCCGAAGGTCAGCGCCGCGCCCAGCAGGAGCTCGAGGCCGCCGTCGTCGCCCAGCACGAAATGCTTGTCGCCGAGGTTCGAGGGGAACACCTCGCCCTCCTCGCCCTTGATCTCGCCGTTGAGGTAGGCGATGGCCGCCTCGATGGAGAGGTAGCCGAGGTTGTTGACATCCCAGAGCACGCCGTAGTCCATGGGGTTGTCCTCGTCGAGGATGTAGTCCACAATGCCCATCGGCGTCGCGAGGCCGGTGATCACGACTTCGGGCTTGTCGCCGACCGTCGCGTCCCAGGCGGCCGCAAGCGCCGGGGTGGACATCGAGGAGGTGCCGATGACGGCGTTGATCTGGCTGCCGTCCGTCGCGTTGCCGGACAGCGCGATCGACTCGTTCGCGGCGTTCTGCGCGGCGGTCTCGTCGGAGCCGGGCGTCCAGATGTCCGGCCCGAGGTAGCCGACCTCGTCGGCGTCCACCGTGAGCCACGGATAGGTCTCGGCCAGATACGCCTCGATCGCGAGAATCCACTCGTTCTGGTTGACGTCGAGGCCGGAGCCGGAGATCAGCGCCAGGCGGGCGGGGACGTCCGGGCCGAAGCCGCCTTCGATCAGGCCGTTGGCGATGACGTCGACAAGTCCGACCGCGATGTCGCGCGGGGTCGCCTGGTTCACGTAGAAGGTGCGCGCGTCGCTCGGCGCGTCCGCGTCAAACGTCAGCACCAGAACGCCCTTGTCCTGGAACTGCCTGAGCGTGGAGGCGATGCCCTCCGCGTCGCAGGGGGAGACGACGATCGCGTCGAAATCCTGCGACAGCCAGCCGGTCAGAATCTCGACCTGCTTCGCGTTCGTGGCTTCGGACTGATGGGGGCCGTCATAGACCAATTCGATGCCGAACTCCTCGGCAGCGTTGGCCGCGCCGACGTAGCAGCCGTCGAAGTAGTTCTCGCCCTTGAATTTCGGGAGCATGCCGATTTTGTAGGGCTCCTCCGCAGACGCGACGCCGGCAAGCAGGGTTGTCGCCATCAGAGCGACCAGCAACAGGGCCAACAGTTTCTTCATATCCAGACCTCCTCCTTATTTGAACGCACCCTTTCAGATGCGTGCATTCTCATGCCTTGCCCGCGCCCTCGGCCGCCGCGGCGATGCGCGCCCTGCCCTTCGCCTTCAGGTCGTGCGCTTCGAGAAGCTGGAAGGCGATCAGGCTCGCGAGCAGCACGAGGCCCAGGATGATCTTCTGCTGCGTCTGCGGGAGCAGCACCGCGTTCATGCCTCCCTTGAGTATGCCGATGGTCGCCACGCCGAGCAGCGTCCCGCCGATGCTTCCGTGCCCGCCGCGCATATTCGTGCCGCCGAGCACGCACGCGATGATGACCTGCATCAGATACCCGTCGGCCGAGTCGTACTGCATCGTCGAAAAGCGCCCCATCAACACCTGCCCCGCTATGGAGAACACGAAGCCCGCGAGCACGTAGGTCAGGAACTTGATCTTGACCACGTCGATCCCGGCGAACAGCGTCGCGTTTTCGTTCAGCCCGATCGCGTAGAGCGTGCGCCCGTAGACCGTCCGCGAGAGCACGACGTGCAAGACGAGCGCGATGACCGCGATGACCCAGATCTGCGTGGGGATTCCGACGATCGCGCCGGCGCCCAGAAACCTCGCGACCGGCGTCGCGGCGACGTTCGTGCCATAGCCGGAGGCGAGCGTCGCGCCCACGCCGATGCCCCGGTAGAGGTACATCGTCGCGAGCGTCGTGATCAGCGGCGGCAGCCTGAGCTTCGAGACCATGAAGCCGTTGAACGCGCCGCACAGAAGCCCGATCAAAACGCTCGTCAAAATCCCCGGCAGCGGGCCGAAATAGTGGGCGACGATGCCGCCCAGCGCCGCGGACATCGAGAGGATCGTGCACATCGAGAAATCGATGCAGCCCATGATGATGAGCAGCGTCAGCGGAAGCGCCATGATGCCGATTTCCGTGATGAGCTTCACCATGTCGATGATGTAGTCGTACCGGAAAAACGAGGCGTTGATCGAACTGAACACCACGAACAGCCCGACGCAGATCGCGATCAGCACGTAGTTGTAGGTGAACTTGAACTTCTTCTTCGCCATATGCGCGCCCTCCTATCCCCGCTTCACGCCGGTGCTTTTGATGTTCCTGAAGGCGCTCACGATGATCGCCGCCACGATGATGATGCCGGTGCACAGATCCGTCCAGTTCGTGCTGATGCCCAATTGCGTCAGCGCGGGGCTTATGATCGCGAGCAGCAGCGCGCCGATCGCCGTCCCGTAGACGTTTCCGAGGCCGCCGACCGCGCTCGTGCCGCCGACGATGACCGCCGCGATGATCTTCATCTCGACGTTGTTGCCGACCGTGCAGGTCACGCGCGTCCCGGACGTCGCGAGGATCGTGGCGCTGAACGCGAGCAGCGCGCCCGCGATCATGTAGGTGATGATCAGCGTCCGGTCGACGTTGATGCCCGCGTAGACCGCGCCCCTCTTGTTGTTGCCGATCGCGTAGAGCTTCTTCGCAAACCGCGAGTAGCGGAAGAACAGGATCGACACGACGAGCAGTATCAGCCCGAACAGCACCAACAGCGGCAGATATCCGCCGAGCAGGTTCGCCTTGTTGTAGATCCACGTCCAGTTCTTGCGCAGGTTGTAGATCGAGCCCTCGAGCAAGAGCAGCAGCGCGCCGTAGTAGATCTGCGTCGTCGCGAGGGTGATGACCATCGAGGGGATCTTGAATTTCGCCATCATCCACGCGTTGAGGCCGCACAGCAGCGCGCCCGCCACCATGCCGCAGGGGACGAACACGTACCACGGGATCGACGGGTCGAGCTTGCTGACGGCCGCCATCACGATCGCGATGACCGAGATGACCGCGCCGAACGAGATGTCGATGTTGCCGGTGATGATGATCATCGTCATGCCGATGCCCGCGATGAACAGGTACGAGAACACGCGCATCACGTTGATGATGTTCTGGACGCTGAAAAAGCCCGCGGTGCCGCCCGTGGCGAAATAGAGGAAGGCCAATATCGCGACCACCAGCATCGAGAGAAAGCCCTCGGTGGTGATGGAGCGCTTCTTTGCGGAGGGTCCGGCCGTTGCGCGCGTCATGTTCATACGTTGTCCGCCTTCCTCAGTCGTTCGTTTCGAGCGCGACCTTGAGTATGCTCTCCTGCGTCGCGCTGCCGCGGTCGAAAAGGCCTACGATGCGCCCCGCGTTCATCACGTATATCCGGTCGCACATGCCGAGAAGCTCCGGGAGCTCCGAGGAGATCATCAGGATCGACAGCCCCTGCCGGACGAGGTTCCCGATGATGCGGTGGATCTCGGCCTTCGCGCCGACGTCGACGCCGCGGGTCGGCTCGTCGAGGATCATCACTTTCGGCTTCAGCGCCGTCGCGCGCGCGACGGAGACCTTCTGCTGGTTGCCGCCGGACAGGTTTTCGACGACGAAGTCGGAATTGGGCGCCATGATGTCGAACATGCGGATCGCGTCGTCGCCCATCCGCTGCTCCTGCGCGAAGTCGATCATATTGAGCTTCGCGATATTTTGAAGCTGCGGGAGCGTGATGTTCTTCTTGATGTCCATGCCGAGCACCAGGCCGTATTTCCCGCGATCCTCGGTGACGTACACGATGCCCCTGCCCATCGCCTTTCGGTAGGAATCGAGCTTCGTCTCCCTGCCCTCGACGAATATCGTTCCGGAATCGATCTTCGTCAGGCCGCAGATCGCCTGCGCGAGCTCCGTCCTGCCGGCGCCGGCCAGCCCGCCGAGGCCCACGATCTCCCCGCGGCGCACGTTCAGGCTCACGTCGCGCAAGAGGTTCCCCTGATTGATGTTCTTGAGCTCGATCGCGATCTCGCCGATCTCGGCCTCCGCCTTCGGGTAATAGGCCGAAACCTCGCGCCCGACCATGTCGGCGACGAGTTTATCCTTGTTCGTGGCCGACACGTCGCTGCAGGAGATGAACTCCCCGTCGCGGACCACGGTCACGCGGTCGCAGATCTCGAAGATCTCCTCGAGCCGGTGCGATATGTAGACGATCGAGACGCCCTCCGCCTTCAGGCCGCGGATGATCTCAAACAGCGCGGCGACCTCGCGGTCGGTGAGCGACGCCGTCGGCTCGTCCATGATGAGGATTTTGGAATGGAACGTCAGCGCCTTCGCGATCTCGACGACCTGCTTCGAGGCCATGCCGATGTCCTTGACCTTCGCGCGCAGGTCGAGCACCACGTTCATCCTCTTGAAGATGGCGCCGACGCGCTCCTCCATCGCCTTGAAGTCCAAGACCGGGATCGGGCCGATCTTTTTGACGATCTCGTGGTTTAAAAACATGTTCTCGAGGATCGTCATCTCGTTGAACAGCGAGGTCTCCTGGTACATGATCGCGATGCCCTGATCGAACGCGTCGTTCGGGTTCTTGATCGTGATCTTTTTGCCGTCCATGAAGATTTCGCCGGAGTCCTGCGGGTACACGCCCGAGACGACCTTCATCAGCGTCGATTTGCCCGCGCCGTTTTCGCCGCAGATCGCGTGCACCTCGCCCCGGCGCACGGAAAAGCTCATGTCCTTGAGCGCCTGCACGCCGGGAAAGCTCTTGTTGATCCTGTCCAGCACCAAGATATCGCCCATATCACGAATCCCCCCTCGGGATTTTTCCGTATCGGATCGACTCGTCGAAGAAGGCCAGTATGTTTTCGACCGAGGTGTCCGGCTGTATGTTGTGCGCCGGCGCGATGATGAAGCGCGGGGAGTGGTCGACGGCGTCCATCACGCGGCGGACCTCCTTGCGCACGTCCTCGGGCGTGCCGTCGGGCAGCACGCCCTGCACGTCGACGCCGCCGAAGAAACCGACGCGATCGCCGTATTCCCGGTACAGCTCGTCCAGATGCATGCCCTTCGCCTGCGGCTGGATGGGGTTCAGGAAGTCGAGCCCGATCTCTATGTATTCCGGGATGATCGGCACGATCGACCCGCAGGAGTGGTACGCGATTTTGATTTTGGGATTCGCCTTTTTAAACGCCTCGAACATCCGCCGGTAGCGGGGCTTGAACCGCTCGCGCCAGATTTCGGGCGATATCATCATGCCGTTCTGCGTGCCGAAGTCGTCGCCGGCCCAGATCATGTCCGCGCCGAGCTCGATCATCTTCAGCCCGCACGCGGTGCTGTATGCCTCGATGCGGTCGAGGAGCCGGTCGACGTACTCCTCCTCCGTCAGCAGATCCATCAGGAACTTTTCGAGCCCGACGAGATTCCATGCGAGCTCGAAGATGCACGCCTCGAGGTCGCCGATGATCGCGTAGTCGCGCCCGTATTTCGCGACCTCGCCCGCGGCGTGCAGCCAGCGCGCGGGCGCGAGCGGGTCGGGCAGTTGATACCTATCCAAATCCTCAATGGACTCACACTCGGACAGCGGGCGCCCGTGCGCCTCCCCGTAGTAGCCGACCGTGCGGTAGACGATGCCCCATTCGTCGCGGACGTCGCCGTCGGGAAGCGCGACCGTGGGTGTGCCGCGCGTCGCGGCGATCAGCACGGCGTCGTTGCCGAGTTCCAGCAAAATGTCGCGGTGCGAGATGCGGGTCGCGAGGAAGGAGTCCACGAAGCCGACCTCCTTGCCGAGGACCTCCGCGAGCCTCTCCGCCGCCTGAATGGTCAGGTTGCAGACGATCGGAATCCGATCCGGAATCCCGCCGTGCAGAACCGCCAGGAACCTCTCCCGGTGCGTCATGGAATCCCCTCCAAAAGCGTCGCATGGCCCGCGGTTTACCCGAGTCCGCGGGAGAAGGCGGATGGGTGTTAACGCTAACACCCGTCACGACAGCATTATAACGGTTTTCGCACATATCGTCAATAGCTTTTCAAAATTTAGGCAGTTTGGACAAAATATCAGGTTGTATCCCCGATGAAGAGCGAGGATTGCGTGACGATATGCTCGGCGGCGCGGTCCGTTTCGATGCAGTCGAGCAGCTTTTCCGCGGCCAGCAGGCCGATCTCATACTGCGGCTGCCGGACGGTCGTCACGCGCGGGTAGAGGTACACGCAGAAGTCCAGACCGTCGTGGCCGACGATGGCCAATTGCTCCGGCACGGGCGTCTTCCGCTCGAGGCACTCGCCCAGGGCGCCCAGCGCGATCAGGTCGTTCTCGCAGTAGATGGCGGTCGGCGGATCGGGCATGTCGAGTATCCGGATCAGCAGCTCGCGCCCGGAGGCAAAGCCCGTGCGCGTGCCGCCGGAGCCCTCGTGCATGCAAGTCGGCTCGAGCCCCTTCTCGCGAAGCTCGTCCAGAAAGCCGTTCGTGCGGTCGCGCCAGATCCTTCGCTGGAACGTCTCGATGTATTCGGCGGCGCCGTTCTTGAGGCCGGGGTCGATCAGGCCGCGTATGCAGCCGATGCGGCGGTGGCCCTTCTCGATCAGGTGCCTCGCGGCCATGCGCGCGCCCGCGTAGTTGTCCGTATCGACGCTGACCGTCTCCGGAAGCGTCTCCTCGTTGTCGATGGTCACGCAGCGCACGCCGCCGGAGGCCAGGTGCTGAACCTGCTCGCGCGTGATGTTCAGGTGGTGGAAGACGACCCCGTCGAGCTGCCGCCCGATCAGCATGTCGACGCACTCCAGCATGCTCTTTTCGCTGCTGACATCGTACACGATGACGGAATATCCGCGCCCGACGCACGCTTTTTCGATGCCCATGCTGACGTTGGAGAAGAACGGGTTGCCGATGTTCGACACGACATAGGCGATCAGGTGATTGCGCCCGGTCGCCAGCCCCCGCGCGACCATGTTTGCGCGGTAGCCGAGGCGCTCGATCGCGTCCTGCACGCGCTTTCGCGTTTCCTCGCTGACGCGCCCGCTCTTGTTGATGACGCGCGAGACGGTCATCATCGAAACGCCCGCCTGTCTGGCCACGTCGGCGATCGTCGTCATGCGCTGTCCCCTCCTCCCGCGCCGCCCTTCCCACAGCATAGCAACACGGAGGAGGTTTGTCAATCATAATGTTAGCGGTAACGCTTGGCGCGGCCCGCCGCCGCTACACATGGAGGAGGCCATGCCGCGGAGCCGTTGGAAAGGGCGGACGGCCCTGCAACCCGCAGAGCCGTCCGCCCTTTCTATCCCCTTCTCCGGAAGCTCCCCCCGCGTCCTCCTTCTCGGTCAATGCGCCATTTGCAGCTCGCTGTACCGGGACGACACCCAAGCGCTGCCTCCCCTGAAGGACACCTTGTACCAGACCACGCCGCGCGCGTCGACGATCAGGGAGTGCTCGTAGGGCAAGCGGTCCCCCTCCCGCATCGTGCCCACGTCGTCATAGCTCAGGCCGGGTCCGGAGCGCAGGTTGACGCTTCCCGTCGCCACGACGTAGTTACCGCCTTCCCCAGGAGGCATATCGTCGTCGCCTTCGTCGTGGGGCGCGGCGTCCTCACCGGCATCCCCGTAGACAAACTCGCTGTATCGGGACGACACCCAGCCGATGTCCCCTTCGAAGGACACCTCGTACCAAATCACGCCGCGCGCGTCGGTCTCCTGCGCGTTCAGATAGAGCGCGTAATTCCCCCTGCGCATGGTTCCCAGGACGCGATAGCCAAGCCCGGGGCCGGAGCGGATGTTCACGTCTCCGGTCGCCTCCAGATAGACGCCGCCTTCGCCCGGCGCGGTGTCCTCGCCGTCTTCGGGCGGCAGTATGTCCTCCCCGGTGTCGTGCGCCCCGGAGATAAGCTCGGTATACTGGGATGATACCCATCCGTACTCGTTCGTTCGGATCCTCACCTCATACCATGGAACGCCCCTGTTGTCGTACCGGGTCTCACCGAGATAAAAGGCGTGCTCGCCCACCTCCAGCGTTCTGACGACCTCATAGCCGAAGCCCGGGCCGGAGTGCACATCCGCGCGCTCGTCCGCCACGACCCAAAACAAGGATGCGCCGGTGTTGTCGTAGTTCCAAAGGTGCTGCGACATGACATAGCCGTAGCCCGCGCCCCGGTCATCCGTGTCATAGTAGATGTAGTACCACGGGATGGAATGGTAGAACCAGGTATCGCCCATGTATTCGACAAGTTCGCCCTCGTAGAGCGT
>JAAYZL010000098.1 GCA_012514855.1 Clostridiales bacterium | reverse complement strand
TCATGGGCATCGACACCGCGATGTTCGAGGTCGCGCAGCTCGACGGGGCGAGCTCGTGGCAGGTGTTCTGGAAGGTGACGATCCCGCTGATCAAGCCGATCCTCGCCTACGTGCTGATCACCTGCATGATCGGCGGCATACAGATGTTCGACGTGCCGCAGGTGCTGACAAACGCCAAGGGCTCGCCGAGCCGCACGGCGTTCACGCTGATCATGTTCCTGAACAGCCACCTGACGAACAAGAACTACGGCATGGGCGGCGCGCTGTCGGTGATACTGTTCGTCATCACGGCGATTTTGAGCTACATCGTGTTCCGCTCGATCAACGTCACGGCCCTGAACCGCGGCCTTCGGAAGGGAGGGAAGCGCCTGTGAACGGCAAGAGGACTTCCCTTGTGATCTCCCGGGCGCTGAGCTACGCGCTGCTGGTCTTCCTGGTCGCGATGTGCCTTCTGCCGTTCGTCGTGCTTTTGATCAACGCGTCGCGCAACCACGCCGACATACAGCGCGGCTTCGGCTTCCTGCCGAGCAGCCAGTTCTTCGTGAACCTCAAAAACCTGATGAGCGACCCGAATCTGCCCGTGCTGCGCGGCATCCTCAACAGCCTGACCGTCTCCGGCCTGACCGCCGGCTGCGCGACGTATTTCTCGGCGCTGACCGCCTACGCGATCCACGCCTACGACTTCCGCTTCCGCAGGCTCGCGTATTCGTTCATTTTGATGGTGATGATCGTGCCGACGCAGGTGTCCGCGCTCGGCTTCGTCCGGATGATGAACAACCTCAACTGGACGAACAGCTTCTGGCCGCTGATATTGCCGGCGATCGCGTCCCCGGTCGTGTTCTTCTTCATGAAGCAGTATATGGAGGCGGTGCTGCCGGTCGAGGTCGTCGAGGCCTCGCGCATCGACGGCGCGGGCGAGTTCTTCACGTTCAACCGCATCGTGCTGCCGATGCTGAAGCCCGCGATCGCGGTGCAGGCGATCTTCACGTTCGTCTCGAGCTGGAACAACTTCTTCATGCCCGCGCTGCTGCTAAAGACCATGGACAAAAAGACGCTGCCGCTCCTGATCGCGCAGCTGCGCGCGGCCGACTTCATGAAGTTCGACATGGGCAAGGTCTATATGATGATCACCGTCGCGATCGTGCCGATCTTGATCGTCTATCTGTTCCTCTCGAAGTTCATCGTGCGCGGCGTGACGCTCGGGAGCGTCAAGGGGTAATTATAGTTCCTTTTTGTAGAAATACACACGAGATGAGGCATACGTTTGTCTCGGCGAACAAGGCCGATATGCCGCTCGAGTTGCTGAAACTCTTGGTCGGGCATTCGGTAGACATGGACACTACCAGCATTTACGGGCACGAAATGGACGGGGAAAAGGATCGCACCGCCGATATTGTGGACGCCGTATTCTCTCGGTTGCTCGGCATGCAGGACGATACCGACAACCAAAACGGGTTATAGAGTGGGTTATTGACAAAAATCCGACCCGGAAATCATCAATGATTCCAAGGCCGGACGGCTGGTGGGGTATGTCGGATTCGAACCGACACGCTCTTTCGAGCAGCGGATTTTCGCACTACTCCGTGTCGCCACGGCCGCCGAAGCGTTGTAGTCCGGACTATATCTTTGCCATAGCGGTTCGCCGTAGGCAGGTGGTGTATAGTCTCTACACATTTCCCCTTGCGGGATTAGCTCGGTGTTGTCCGCGGGGGAGTTTCACCGAATTAGCCACCATTCGCGCGGAGGGTTTCCCGATCCGGCGCTCAAATTTCAAGTCCGCTGTGTCTGCCATTCCACCAATACCCCATCCCCTGCATTATAGGGAATTCAACGGTGAAAGTCAAGAAAAACCGCGCCTCCCGGGGCGCGGCAATGCAAAAGGCGCGGCGAACACGATGTCCCTCCGCGCCGTCAAAAGATGGCCGCGATCACTCCGGCCTGCGGCTCCTGCGGTTCGCGATGCGGCAGACCTTCTGATACGTCAGCCCCTTCATGAAGAAGGAAAGCCCGATCAGGAAGCCTATAAACGCGCAGATGGCGATATACGGAGCGGGGGTCGCCGGCAGGCCGACAAAGACGGCGAGCGACTGCCCCCCGAAATTCACGATCGGCGTATTGAGCGCGTTGGCGAACAGCACGCCGCCCCCCGTGAACCCCAAAAACACGACCACGCCGAAGACCATGCAGAAAATGCCCATATTATCATATCTCCCTTGTATTTGGTTTGTCGGCGTGCGAATTCCGCATATCGCCCGCCGACCCGCAATCCGTTCCGGATTGCTAAACCCGTCCGTTTGTCGACGTGCCAAACCGCATATCGCCCGCCGACCCGCAATCCGTTCCGAATTGCTAAACCGCTTTGCAATAAATCGAGGAACATCTACACGCGCATTATACAGGGTTTTCAGCCGTTCGTCAAGCGCGGCTTGCGGCGTCCTTCAGTTGCTCTGCCATATCCGTCCTCTCCCACGTGAGGTCGAGGTCGTCGCGCCCGAAGTGACCGTAGGCGGCGACCTTCTGGTAGATCGGGCGCCTGAGGTCGAGCCGCCGGATGATCGCGGCCGGGCGCAGGTCGAACACCTCCTCCACAATTTTGGCAAGCCGATCGTCGGGCAGAACGCCGGTGCCCTCGGTATCGACGAACACGCTCACGGGCCTCGCGACGCCGATCGCGTAGGCGACGCCGACCTCGCAGCGCCGGCACAGCCCCGCCGCGACGAGGTTCTTCGCGACGTGGCGCATCGCGTACGCGCCGGAGCGGTCGACCTTGCTCGGGTCCTTGCCGGAGAACGAGCCGCCGCCGTGGTGCCCGTAGCCGCCGTAGGTGTCGACGATGATCTTCCTGCCGGTCAATCCGGAATCGCCCTGCGGCCCGCCGACGACGAAGCGGCCGGTCGGGTTGACGAAATACTTCGTGTTTTCGTCGAGCAGCTCCGCGGGGATGGCCGCGCGGACGACCTTTTCGAGCACGTCGCGCTCGATTTCCTCGTGGGTCGCCTCCGGCGCATGCTGCGTCGAGACGACGACGGCCTCGACGCGCACCGGCACATTTTCCTCGTACTCGACCGTCACCTGCGCCTTGCCGTCGGGACGGAGGTACGGGATCAGGCCGGACTTGCGCGCCTCCGCGAGCCTTCTGGTCAACCTGTGCGCAAGCGAGATCGCGAGCGGCATCAGCTCCTTCGTCTCGTCGCACGCGTAGCCGAACATCATGCCCTGGTCGCCCGCGCCCATGTCGTCGCCGCCCTCTTTGACGCCCATCGCGATGTCCGGCGACTGCTCGTCGACCGACACCAGGACCGAGCACGAGTGGCCGTCGAAGCCGTACTTCGCGCGGTCGTAGCCGATCTCGACGACCTTGGCGCGCGCGATCTGGCCGATCGGCACGTAGGCGTCCGTCCTGATCTCGCCCATCACGAGCACCATGCCG
>JAAYZL010000560.1 GCA_012514855.1 Clostridiales bacterium | reverse complement strand
GCCTCCGACGCCGAGTGCACATAGCGGCAGGCGACCGAGATCGTGCCCGCGAGCACCCCGGCGCGGCTCAATTGCATCGCGCCCGCGTCGTTGCCGCCCATGGTCAGCACCTCGCGCTGGACGGGGATGCCGAGGCGCCCCGCGGCGGCCTCGAGCCCGCGGACGACCTTCGGGGATGCGACGAGCGAGCTGTCGCGCAGCTTCACGCACGGCCCGGCGCCCAGCTTCACCGCGATCTTCGGGCCCTTCGGGGTGTCGCCGGAGAGCGTCACGTCGAGCGAAACGCCGATCTCGGGGTCGACCGAGTACGCCGCCGCCCTCGCGCCGCGAAGCCCGACCTCCTCCTGCGCGCTGAACACGAACGCGACCTCGTTTTCGCAGTCGGAGAGCGCCTTCATCGCCTCGACCGCGATCGCGCAGCCGGCGCGGTCGTCCATCGCGGGCGCGGCGACGATGCCGTTCAGAAGCTCGAACGCTCCCGGCGCGTAGACGGCGACGTCGCCGATCGAGACGTGCGAAAGCGCCTCCTCGCGGCTCGACGCGCCGACGTCGATGAACAGGTTTTCCATCCTCTTGTCGTCGGCGGAGAAGTCCTCGAGCTCGTTCGACAGCACGCCGTTTACGCCGTTCTCGAAGATCACGCGCCGGTTGATCGACGCGGACTTGCGGATGCCGCCGACGTTGCCGACGCGCAGGAATCCCTTCTCGTCCGCGTCGGTCACGACGAAGCCGATGTGGTCCATGTGCGCGCAAACCATGATCTTACGCCCCGTCCCACAGCTTCGCTGCGTGCCGGGCTGCGCGCGGCCGTCCTCCGCTTCGCTCCGGAAAGCACGCGCTTGGCCTTCGGCGCTTCCGGCTTCAGGCTTGCCTTTCTTTATGCAGATCAGGTTCCCGAGCGCGTCGGTGCGCATCTCGTCGCAGTGCGGCGCGACCATCCCCGCGATGACGTCCGTGACGTTTCCCTCGCGCCCTGCCGCCCCGTAGGCGTTCAGCAGCTTTATCAGCGTGTCCTTCATTCGCGTTCCCCCCTCAAATACCGGTCGACCAGCGAAAACTGCGCCTCGATGTCCGAAAAGCTCGCGACGGAGCTGCCGGAGTGGATGTTGCGGCACGGCACGCTCAACACCGCCGTCGGCACACCGCCGCGCGAAAGCTGTATCGCGCCCGCGTCGTTTCCGCCGGCGACGAACCGCTTGAGCTGCCACGGGATGCCCGCGGAAACCGCCGCGTCGCGCAATTTCCGAAACAGCGGGCGGTTCGCGATGCTCGTGCGGTCCATGAACGAGATCGCGACGCCGCGCCCGACCAGGCACACCTTCAGGTGGTCGGGCACGTCGCCCAGGTCGTTCGCGGTCGTGGCCTCGAGCACGATCGCCTCGTCCGCCTCGACGCCGTGGCCCGCGCAGACCGCGCCGCGCAGACCGACCTCCTCCTGCACGGTGAACGCGCTGGTGATGTCGCACGGGTACTCATTTTCGAGGATGCTCATCAGCGCCATCACGCCGACGCGGTCGTCGAGCGCCTTCGACTTCACGAGCCCTTCGCCGAACTCGCGCCAGTCGCTCGCAAACGTCGCGTAGTCGCCCGGCTCGACGAGCTTCTCCGCCTCGGCCTTCGACTGCGCGCCGATGTCCATGTACAAATCGTCGTGCCGGAGCATCTTCTCAAACTCGGCCTTCGTCTGCAGGTGGATCGCCTTCGCGCCGATCACGCCGGGGACTTCATTGTCGCCGACAAGCACCGGCTTTGAGATCACGGCGCGCGGGTCGATCGCGCCGACCGGCTCGTAGCTGAGCAGCCCGTTGTCGTTTATGCCGACCACGATGAAGCCCACCTCGTCCATGTGCGCGGCGAGCATCACGTGCTTGTGGCTACTCGCGCCCTTCTTGAACGCCAGCAGATTGCCCATCCGGTCGACGGTCACCGAATCCGCGTATTTCTCGGCGTGAATTCGCACGAAATCGCGCACGCGCCCCTCGTCGCCGCTGGCGCCGCGAAGCCGGCAGAGCTCCCTCAATACCATCGGAACCCCTCCCATTCCCGAGCGAGGCGCTCGATCAGAAGCGCGATCAGCCGCCCGGTCTCGCGGACGACGTCGAGTTTCAGAAGCTCCACGGTCGTGTGCATGTATTTCAGCGGAATGGACAGGAGAAGCGTCGGCACGCCGCCGCGCGAAATCTGCGTGCTCTCGGCGTCCGTCCAGGTCACGCCGGAGGCGATCTCCTTCGAGACCGGAATGCCGTTTTCCTTCGCGACGTCGTGCGCGAGTTCTTCGAGCTTCGGGTGGATGTTCGGGCCGTGGACGATCGCCAATTTGTCGAGCGGGAACGCCTCCCACTTGCCGGTGCCGGGGCCCTCGGCGTGCGTCACGTCGACGACGATCGCGAGGTCGGGCTCAAGCCGGTACGCCGCGGCCGCGGCGCCTTTCGAGCCGATCTCCTCCTGCGAGGTCGCGACGAAATAGGTCTCGGCCGGGGTGTTCCGGGATTTCATGAGCTCCGCCGCGGCCAGCATCGAGGCGACGCTCGCGCGGTTGTCCATCGTCTTTCCGGCCATGCAGTCGCCGGCGAGCATCCGGGGGCTTGCGAGAAGCACCGCCATGTCGCCGACGCGCACGAGATTTCGAACCTGTTCCGCGGGGTATCCGGCGTCTATGTAACAGTCGTCGATCGAAATTGCCTTTTCGCGCTCCTTCTCGGTCAACAGGTGCGGCGGCTTCGCGCCGACGACCCCGTAGATCGGCCCGCCCCGCGCCTGCACCGAGACCTCCATGCCCGGAAGGATTCTCGGGTCGACGCCGCCGTTTTTGAACACGCGCAGGCAGCCGTCGTCCTCGATCTTCGTCACGATCAGCCCGATCTCGTCCTGATGCGCGCACACGAGCACCCTCGGGCCCGTTTGGCCCACGCGCGCGTACAGGTTTTCGAGCGCGTCGGTGAAAATTTCGTCCGCGAGCGGGCGGAACCACTCGGCAATCCTCGCCCCGACCGCGGCCTCGTGGCCCGGCACGCCCGGAAGCGCCGAGACCTCCTCCAAGAACTTCCCGATGTCCAAAGAAGTCCCTCCTTCGTAAAAAACTGGCTATACGAATTCGGCGGACGGCCGCACGACCGCGACGCCGCGCTCCTTGTCGAAGCTCTCGAGGATCAGCAGCGCCTTCGCGCCCTCGACGAGCTTCTGCTCCGGCTGCCGGGTCGCGATCATCACGCCGACGCCGACGACCTCGGCCTGAAACTCGCGGATCATGTCGACCATGCCCTGCAAGGTGCCGCCGCCCTTCATGAAGTCGTCGACGATCAGCGCCCTCTGCCCCGGCTTCACCGCGCGGCGGGCCAGCGCCATCGTCTCGATGCGGTCTCCGCCGCCCATGTAGTTGATCTTGACCGCGGAGCCCTCGTAGGCGCGGCTGTCGCGGCGCGCAATCACGAGCGAAACGCCGAGCGCCCGCGCGGTCATCAGCGCGATCGGGATGCCCTTCGTCTCCATCGTGAGCACGAGGTCCGGCTGGCGGTCGTAGTATTTCTGCGCGAGTATCTCGCCGATCCTCTGGGCGGTGTCTGACTCGGCGGTCACGTCCGAGGTGTACAGAAAGCCGCCCGGCAGCATCCTGCCCGGCTCCTCGAGGCGGGCCGACAGCGCGCTCAGCACCGCGTTCGCGCGCTCGCGGCTCACGAGCGGCCGAAACCGCACGCCGCCCGCCGCGCCCGCGACGGTCTCGAGGCGGCCCAGGTCAAAGTGCCTGAGCGCCGCGCCGACGAGGTCGATGTCCTCGCTGAGCGTCGATTTCGCAGCCCCGAACAGCTCGCAGAACTCCCCCAGGTTGTGGATGCGGTTCGGCGCGTCGGTCAAAATGCGCGCGATGGCGCTCAGCCGCTCGGTTCGCTTGATTCGGTCCACGAAAAACACTCCCCGTTTCCGAAGATTTTTACACCACTCTTCATTATAATTCGGCATATGCGCCGTTTCCAGCAATTTTGGGGGAATTTTTGGGCAAGCGAAATTTTAACTTTGCTAAGGCGCGCAATTGGTCTATAATGTAGGGACGAAGGAGGCTGCTCCATGGCAAACATCCGAGATTTCCGGCGCGTACATATGGTGGGCGTGGGCGGAAGCTCCATGTCCGGGCTGGCGGGCCTGCTCAAGGATGAAGGCTTCATCGTGACCGGTTCCGACCGCACGCCCTCGCACAAGACCGAGGCGCTCGAAAGGCGCGATATCCCGGTGAAAATCGGCCACGCGGCCGGAAACATAGACGGCGCGGAGGTCATCGTCTACTCCTCCGCCATCTCCCCGGACAACCCCGAGCGCGCGGAGGCCGCGAGGCGCGGCGTCCCCGAGATCGAGCGGTGCGAGCTGATCGGCCAACTGATGCGCGGCAGCGACTGCGCGATCGGCGTCAGCGGCACGCACGGAAAGACGACGACGACCGCGATGCTCGCGCAGGCGTTTCTGACCGCGGGCGCCGACCCGACCGTGCACATCGGCGGCGAGCTCGACTTTCTGGGCGGCTCGACCCGGCGCGGCACCGGCGAATTCATCCTCGAGGCGTGCGAGTTCAACAGAAGCTTCCTGTGCTTTTACCCGACCGTCTCGGTCATCCTGAACATCGACGAGGATCACCTCGACTGCTACAAGAACCTCGACGAGATCGAGAGCGCGTTTCTCGAGTTCGCGCGGCTCTCGCAGTACGTCGTCGGCTGGGGCGACGACGAGCGCGTCCGGCGCGTGATCCAGGACTCCGGGCTTCCGCACACGACCTACGGCCTGGGCATGGGCAACATGCTCGTCCCCCGCGACGTCGAGTGGGACGCGCGCGGGCGCGCGAGCTTCACGGCGGTCCTGAACGGCGTAAAACTCGGCAGGTTCGAGCTCGGCGTCGCGGGCAAGGCGAATTTTTTGGACGCGCTCGCGGTCATCGCGGTCGCGGCGCTCAGGCGGCTCGACATGGCGCTCGTCGCGAAGTCGCTCCGGGAATTCCGCGGCGCGCACCGGCGCAACGAATTGACGAGCGTCACCGACGGCGTCAGGGTGTTCACCGACTACGGCCACAACCCCGCCGAGATCAAGTCCGCGCTCGAGATCGCGGCGCTCGAACCGCACGGAAGGCTGATTTCCGTCTGGCAGCCGCACACGTTCACGCGCACGAAGGCGCTGTTCAACGGCTTTCTCGGCGCGTTCGCCCTGGCGGACAAGGTGCTCGTGACCGACATCTGCGCCTCGCGCGAGAAGGACCCCGGCGACATCCGCTCCGAGATGCTGATCGAGCCGCTGCGCGCGCGCGGCGTCGACGCGGTGCTGACGAAGACCTTTGACGACGCCGAGAAGTACCTGCGCGACAACTGGCGCGAGGGCGACCTCGTGATCACCCACGGCTGCGGCGACATCGACCTTCTGAACGAACAGATCGCGCGGAACGGAGACACCTCGCGCTGAACCGACCCGAATTTCCCCGCATTTCCGGCTCCAAGGCTGCCATTGACCGCCTCGCGCCGGAAATCGCTTTACCGGTGGTCCTTGCAAGCCCCTGGGCTGGAGGATATACCACCATTCGCCGCGAAAGCGGTAGATCAGAAAAGGGAGGGTTCCGGATGAACGAGAACATTCAGGCCATCGCAATACGAATACGCGACCTACGGGAGATTACCGGCTACACCCAGCAGGAGGTCGCCGGGCGCTCGGGCATAGAGCTCGAGGACTATGTGGGATATGAGGCCGGCGAGAGGGACTTTTCGTTCAGCCACCTGTTCAACATCGCCACGACGCTGGGTGTAGATATTTCCGACCTCCTGACCGGCGAAAGCCCGAGGCTCAAGGGCTACATCCTTACCCGCGCGGGCAAGGGTCTGGCGTTCGACCGCCGCAAGGCCTACCACTACGAGCACCTCGCCTACAACTTCCGCGACAAGAAGGCGGAGCCGTTCCTCGTCACCGTCCAGCACGATCCGACGAACGCCCCCAAGACCGCGCACGCGCACGAGGGGCAGGAGTTCGACTACGTGCTTACCGGCCACATGAAGATCGTGCTCTCGTCGAACGAGGTGTACCTGGGCCCCGGCGACTCGATCTACTACGACTCGTCCATCTCCCACGCCATGTACGCCATCGACGCGGACTGCCGCTTCATCGCCGTGGTCATCAAATGATTCGGATGCCCAAAGTCCATTTTCTTTGATTTGAGGGATGAAATGGACTTTCGGCGCCCTCAACATCAATAACCGGAGGTCGGTAATATGACGGTATACCAACGTTTTTTGCGGAAGCCGGAATTCGGCTCCTATGAGGATTTTCTGCACAACTACCGGGTGCTCCCGCCCGAGAACTTCAACTTCGCCTTCGACGTGCTCGATGTGATCGCCGAGGCGGAACCGGACAAGCTCGCGCTCCAGTGGGAGCACGTCGACGGCCGCGAGAGGCGCTTCACGTTCTCGGAGATCGCCGAAAAATCCGCGCAGGCGGCCAACCTGCTGAAGTCGCTCGGCATCCGGCGCGGCGACAAGGTGATGCTGGTGTTGAAGCGCCACTACACATTCTGGATCGCGATCATGGCGCTGCACCGCTTGGGCGCGATCACCGTCCCCGCGACGCATCTGCTGACGAAAAAGGACATCGTCTACCGCGCGAACAGCGCGAGCATCAAGGCGATCATCGCGATGGGCGACGGAAAATTCGTCGACCAGTGCGACGAGGCGCTTCCCGAGTGCCCGACGGTCGAGACGAAGCTGATCGTCGACGGAAGCCGCGGGAATTGGCTGCCGTTTGAGGCGCTCCTGGCGGAGGAGAGCCCCGCCTTTCCCCGCCCGGAGGGCATGTTCACGAAGGACGACATCATGCTTCTCTACTTCACCTCCGGAACCTCCGGCATGCCCAAGATGGTCGCGCACAACTTCGAGTACCCGCTCGGCCACATCCAGACCGCGGCGTTCTGGCACCAGTGCTCGGACGGGGGGCTCCACCTGACCGTCTCCGAGACCGGCTGGGCGAAGTCCGTCTGGGGAAAGCTGTACGGCCAGTGGCTCGCGGGCTCCGCGATCATGGCCTACGACTTCGACAAGTTCGTGCCGAAGGACATGCTCCGGATCCTCGAAAAGCACAGGGTGACCACGTTCTGCGCGCCGCCGACGATCTACCGGTTCATGATCCTCGAGGACGTCTCGCAGTACGACCTTTCGCACTTGCAGCACTCGACGACCGCGGGAGAGCCGCTGAACCCCGAGGTCTTCAACAAGTGGAAGGAGCTGACCGGCCAGGACTTGCGCGAGATCTACGGCCAGACGGAGCTCTGCGTCACGATCGGCACCTTCCCGTGGATGAAGGTCTGCCCCGGCTCGATGGGCAAGCCCTCGCCGCAGTTCGACGTGGACCTCGTCGACGAGAGCGGCAAGAGCTGTCCGGCCGGGCAGGTCGGCGAGATCGTCGTGCGCACGCAGTACGAGATGCCGGTCGGCATGTTCCTGGGCTACTACCGGGACGGGGAGCGCACGGAGTCCGTCTGGCACGACGGGCTGTACCACACGATGGACCTCGCGTGGCGCGACGAGTGGGGCTACTACTGGTACGTCGGCCGCGCGGACGACCTGATCAAGTCCTCCGGCTACCGGATCGGGCCGTTCGAGGTCGAGAGCGCGCTGATGGAGCACGACGCCGTCG
>JAAYZL010000097.1 GCA_012514855.1 Clostridiales bacterium | reverse complement strand
TTGACGTTCGTGCTCTCGGGCGTGTTCTCGGCGGTCGCGGGCGTGCTCGGCGCGGGCTACATGGGCATGAGCCAGTGCCAGCTCTTCGACAACTACGCCTACAACTCGCTCGTCGCGGTCATCGTCGGCGGCTCGCTGTTCGTCGGCGGCGTCGGCTCGTATTTCGGGAGCATCACGGGCTCGCTGGTCATGATCGTGCTCAGCAACGGGCTCACCGTGCTCGACATCAGCCAGCCGGTCAGGAACCTCGTGCTCGGGCTCGTGATGGTGATTCTCTTGACGCTCTACAACCGCGCGAAGCCGATCCGGCAGTAGGAGGGGAATATGGAGATTTTCAAGATCGGGACGTTGGCCGACTGGTTCGGCGTCGGGCTCTACGAGGGCATCCGCATGAGCGAGGTCGTCGGCGCGGAGGGCGTGCAGCTCTACGCCGCGGGCGAGCTCGACCCGCTGACCGCGGACGTCGGAAGGGTCAGGAGGACGCTGCTGGACTGCCACCAGGTCGCGACCGCGCTCTGCGGCGAGCTCGGCGGCCACGGCCTTTGCCGCCGGGAGGACAACCCGAAGAAGCTCGAGTACCTGAAGCGGACGCTGCTGCTCGCGAGGGAGCTCGACTGCTCGATCGTCACGACGCATCTGGGCGTCGTCCCCGAAGACCCCGAGAGCGACACGTACAAGGTGCTGCTCGACGCGTGCCGGGAGATCGGGCGGTTCGCCGACGCAATCGGCGCGTGCATCGCGGTCGAGACCGGGCCGGAGCCTGTTTCGCGCCTGCGCGACTTCTGCCTCCAATGCGGCGACGGCATCAGGATCAACTACGACCCGGCGAACCTCGCCATGGTTCTCCGCGAGGACCCGGCGGCGGGCGTCTTTGCGGCGGGCGACCTGATCGTGCACACGCACGCGAAGGACGGCGTGAGCCTGAAGCCCACGACCGGCGAATACTACTACGGCGTGTTCGCGGAAGTTGGCATCGAGGGCGCGCGCGAGCTCGGCATCGCGAGGCAGGTGCCGCTCGGCGAGGGGGACGTGAACTGGCCCGAGTACCTCGCGGCGCTCCGGGACATAGGCTTCCGCGGGTTTTTGACGATCGAGCGGGAGGCGAAGGAGGCGGCCGGCAAGGACATCGCCGACGCGGTGGTGTTTTTGCGGAGGCAGATGGAAGCGCTATGAAGGCGATTGTAAACGCGAACATCGTTCTGGAGAACGGGATACTGGAGAACGGCGCGGTGCTGTTCGGCGAGAAAATCGAGGCGGTCGCGCCGGAGCGCATCCCCGCGGGCGCGGAGGTCATCGACGCCGGGGGCAGGTTCCTGTTTCCGGGGCTGATCGACGTCCACACGCACGGCTACTGCGGGCGCGAGGTGCTCGAGGGGACGGTCGAGGCGGTCGGGTTCATCGCCGGGAAGCTGCTCAGGGACGGCGTGACCGGGTTTTTGCCGACGGTCGCGACCGCGCCGCTTCCGGCGGTCGGGAAGGCGCTCGGCGCCATCCGCGCGGCGATGGGCAAAAGCGGCGGCGCGAGGGTGCACGGCGCGCACATGGAGGGCGTGTTCATCTCGGTCGAGAAAAAGGGCGCGCACAACCCGGCCTTGATCCTGCCGCCGGACACGGACTTCCTCGAGCCGTACGCGGACATCCTGCGCATCGCCGTCACCGCGCCGGAGAAGTATCCGGAGTTCGTGACGTGGTGCGTCGGGCGCGGCATCGTGTGCGCGATGGGACACACGAACGCGACCTACGCGGAGGCGATGGAGGGCATCAGGCTCGGCGTTTCGCAGGCGACGCACCTGTTCAACGGCATGCGTGGAATCACGCACCGCGAGCCGGGCGCGGCGGGCGCGGCGCTGCTCTCGGACCGCGTGGACTGCGAATTGATTGCGGACACCGCGCACGTCGCGAAGGAATTGTACCCGCTCGTCTACCGGATGAAGGGGCCGGACAAAATCCTCCTCATCACCGACTCGAGCGTCGCGTCCGGCATGCCCCCCGGCGTGTACACGAGCAACGCGCGCACCGTCTACGTCGACGAGTTCGTCGGCAGGCTCGAAAACGGCACGATTTCTAGCTCGGTCGTGCCGCTGCGCAAAGACATTCTGAACTTCCACCGTTACTCCGGCGCGACGCTGCCGGAGGCGGTCCGGATGGCGACGCTGAACCCCGCGCGCGCGCTGAAGCTCGACCGCGAGCTCGGCAGCATCCGCGAGGGCAAGCGCGCCGACCTGTTCGTCGCGGACGAGGAGATGAACGTTCTGCTTACGGTGTTGGACGGGGAAATTGTGTATCGGGGAGATGCGCCGTGCTGAGATTGGGCTTTGACATCGGCGGGACGAGCGTCCGCGCCTGCGCGCTGGACGACGAGCGGATGGAGATCGTCCGCGTCGAAGCGCGCCCGTTCCCGGCGGGGCAGGGTGTCGACGGCCTCGCGAATTTGATGGGGGAGATGGGTCGTGCAATCGGCGTTCCGCTCGGGCTAAGGCCGGAGGACTTCCGCTCGGTCGGCGTCGGCGTGCCCGGCACGGTCCGGCGCGACACGGGCGTGCTCTTGAGCGCGTGCAACCTGCACGTCGACGGCATGCCGATCGCCGACATGATGCGCGAGCGCTTTCCGAACGCCGCCGTCGCGGTCGCGAACGACGCCGACGCCGCGGCGCTCGCCGAGTACCACGCGGGCGCGTTCCGGGGATATGACTCGGCGCTGCTCATCACGATCGGCACCGGGCTCGGCGGCGGGCTGATCATCGACGACAAGCTGTTCTTGGGCGGCCGCAAGGTCGGCTGCGAGCTCGGGCACATCACGCTCCAGCAGGGCGGCCCGATGTGCGCATGCGGCAGCCGCGGCTGCGCCGAGGCGCTGTGCTCGGCGAGCTGGCTGCTCCGGAAGGGCCGGCACGCGGCGCTCGACTACCCGATGAGCAGCATCGCGACGCGCGCGGAAAGCGACCCCCGAAACGTCACCGCGAAGCTCGTCGTCGACTGCGCGCGCGAGGGCGACGGCATCGCCCGGCAGATCTTCGACGAGTACGTCGAAAACCTCGCTTCGCTGATCTCGACCTGCGGCTACCTGATCGGCCCCCGGATCATCGGGCTCGGCGGCGGCGTGTCGAACGCCGGGGCGTTTTTGATCGAGCCGCTGACCGAGCGCGTGCGGGCGCGCGCCAGAAAGTACATGCCGGAGAAGATCGTCGCCGCGGAGCTCGGGGAGAGCGCGGGGACGATCGGGGCGGCGATGCTGCCCTGATACCAATTTCAAACATAAATGCGTCGTCGCGCCGGATCTTTTCCCGCCCCGCTGTGTCGCTCTCCGCTCAACGTAGGCCCCCTGCTACGCCTCGCTCCGGCTCCTTGCGGGGCAGAAAAATCTCTCGCCGCTTTGGACGGATTTCTGTTTTGCATTGGTATGAGAAACCGAAACCGGCGCAAGCCGGTTTCGCTTTTTAGAGGGCGACCTCCCGTCCGGACGCGATCGACCGGTACGCGGCCTCGGCGACGATCGCCGCGTCGTACCCGTCCCGGCCGGTGATCGGGAACGGCGTCCCCGTCCGGTAGCAGCGCACGAGGTCGTCGATCATCAACTGATCCTTGTCCCCGCCGAAGTAGCGCAAAATGCGCTCGCCCGGCGCGTAAATGCGGTTGGATTCCGCGAAGTAGTCGACGAATATGCTGCCGCGCGTGCCGACGAACCGGAGCGTCAGGTCGCGGCCGTAGGGGAAAAATGGCGTGCGCGACCAGCTCGCGTCGAGCGTCACGAGCACGTTTCCGGGGTAGCGCATCGTGACGACGGCGCAGTCCTCGACGTCCATCTGAAACAGATTGTGCCCCGCGCGCGCGAACACGGTCTCCGGCGTCGAGCCGAGCAGGTGATTCATCAGGTCGGCGACGTGCACCGTGTGGTCGATGGCGCAGCCGCCGCCGGAAAGCGCCCGGTCGGTGAACCATCCCCCCGGCATCGTGCCCTTGTTCGTCGCGAACACCGCGATCAGTTCGCCGATCTTCCCGTCCCGGACGGCGCGCGCGGCCTCGCGGAACGCCGGTATGTAGCGGTTGCAGTGCGCGGTCATGAGCCGGACGCCCCGCTGCTCGCAGAACGACAGCATCCCGAGCATGTCCTCCCGGTCGACGCCGAGCGGCTTTTCGCACAGCGCGTCGACCCCGTGTTCCGCCGCCATGCGCACACAATGCGCGTGCCGGGTGTTCTCCGCGCAGACGATCGCCACGTCCGGTCCGCGCCCGAGCAGTTCCTCCGCGCTGTCGAACGCCCGCACGCCATGTTTTTCGGAAAATTCCGCGGCGCGGGCGGGATCGCCGTCGAAGAAGCCGATCAGCTCCGCGCCCGGGTTGCGCCCGACCGCGCGCACATAGGCGTCCGTGTGGACGTGCGCGGCGCTGAGCACCGCGAATTCAACGCGCTTCAAGCGAATACCCCCCCTTCGAGAACGCTTCATCGAGCACGCGCGCGAGTCGGAGCGCGTTCTCCGGGAGCCCCGGCCGCCGGGATGGGAGCTCGGATATGAGCGCTTCGACCGCCGCGCCCAACTGCGACGGCGGCGGATCGGACGGGGTCGACTGCTCCGGCTCGAACACGACCGGCCGCGCCTCGCGCTGATCGTAGCGGAGGTTGCCGAGCGAGCCGCTCAATTCATAGGTGAAGTTGAAGGCACTCCCGCACAATCCGTACACCGCCTGCAGGTTCAAGAGCGCGCCGCTTCGGAAGCGGACGGTCACCGCCGCGCAGTCCGTCCCTCCCTTGGCCGCCCGGAAGCCGTTCGCGTCGACCGGCTCGCCGAGCCATCGGACGGCCGTGTCGAGCGCCGGGTACAGCAGCCGCATCGCGGAGCCGCCGTCCGGCAGTTCCGGGCACACGCTGAGCATGTCGGCGACGCCGACCGCGCCGATCGCGCCGCGCCCGATCGCGGACGAGACGTCTTCGACGTTTCCCGAAAACCGGTCGAAGAACAGCGGGATCAATCTGCGGCCGCGCGCGCGGAACGCCATGTCCAGTCGCAGAGCGTCCTCGAGGTTCGCCGCGATGTGGCACGGCGCCGCGACGTCGAGGCCGAGCTCCGCGAGACGGATCGCGGCGTTTATGTCCGACGCGCACAAAAGCGCGACGTCCGCCCCGCATCGGGCAATGCCCGGGTCGCGCGCGCTTTCGAACGCGCCGGAGAGCTCCGCGCGGCTTCCGGAAACGGCCGTCTTCAGCGCGTCCGCGAGCGCGCCGGAGCCGACGACGATTGCCTTCATGAAATCCTCCCCTCATCGGTTGACGAACACCGGCGAGACGTACGCCGCGTCGCCGTCGAACTGCCGAACCTCCATGTGGAAAAACCCCGCGCAACTGTCCGGCACGCGCAGCGCGCCCTCGAACGCGTATTTTCCGTACGGGACGGCGGTGTGCAGCTTGTACGCCTGCGAATTGTACGGCTTCAGGTGGCCGGACAGCCCCGCGTCCGCGAGCTTCCCGACGGTCGTGTCGACCACGATTCCGTTGATTTCACAGACGAGGCGCGCGTCCGGCCCGCCCTCGATCTCGAGGACCAGCTGCGCGGTCGACGGGCTCAGCGTCGAGTTGTTGCGCCAGGTCTCGCAGAAGAAGCGGAGTTCGCCGTCCGTCCGCTCGCGGATGCCCCAGTCGCAGCGATTGATGTCGTCGCCGCCATGTACGCGCTGTGTGGGCGAGAGCACGCTTCGCCCGCGCAGGCACTGTTCCGCGCCGAGTATCCTGCCGTTTTCGACCTTCACATGCACGTCCCAAGGGTGCGGCGCGTCCGCGTTGTCGCCCCAGCCGAGCTCGAGCCGGAGCTTGTGCCGGCCGCCGGTCTCGGGAAGCGCCCAGCCGTCGACGACGCGGATGGGCGTCAGATCTTGATAGAGCACGATCCGGTCGATCGCATTGGACGCCACGGCGGAAAAGCGCAGATCATAACCGCCCGCCGACGGAATCTCCCCGCCGAAATTCTCGCCGTTGACCTCGAAGCCGCACCGTATGCGGCTGCCGGTCACGGCGTATGTGCGGCGGGCTTTCAGCGCGCGGAAGATCGCCTCGCGCGTGTTCTCCTCCGAGAGCACCGCGAGCTTTCCGTCGCCGAACGAACCGGGGAAGCCGGCGTGGTGGTCGGTCGAGCCGACGAAGCCGAAGCGCCGCCCGGCCATGAGGCCGCGGTGGACGGTGTTGCGCGGATCGAGCGGGCCCATGTCGTGGTAGTAGGGGAAGCCGCACTTCTCGTGCATCGCGCAGCCGTGCTTCGAGATCACCTCGACGACCGGGCTGATCCGTCCGTCGAAGCTGTCCCAGTCGATGCCCCGGTAGCCCGGCGTATAGCCGACGTGGTGGGGAACCGCGATCGCGCGCGCGGCGCAGTTGTCCATGACCGCGCGGGGCGTCGGAAATTGCGCGATTGCAAGCGCCCGGTCGGGCGAAACGAAGTGGTGGTCTCCGTACCGGCTCGAGTGCATCTCAAAGCTGAACAGCGACGTGAACGCGCCCGGCTCGTTCGCTTCGTCGATCCCGGCCTTGACGCTTTCCCAGTCCTCGGCGATTTTCGCAAAGCCCCTCTCGTGAAAATCGATCAGGTAGTCGATTTCCTTCGCGCGCGGCGGCATGTCCGGCCAGAAGGCGTGCGGCGTGACGGTCGCGAAATCGAGGTGATTTCGGGCGACTTTGAGCGCGTTTTCAAGGCTTCCCATGCCGTAGGTGATGCCGCAGTGGTTGTGCAGGTCCCCCCAAAAGATGTTCATACGCCCGTCCTTCCAGCGATGCGGGATTGTCGGCAGCGCAATTCTGTGTTATAATTATTGCACGTTCCGCTCTGCGCTTCAACAAGAAAATTGGTGAATCGTATCACGATATTGACGAGGAGGACGACTCTATGTCCGTCGGGGCAGAGGACAGGCAGAGCTTCTGGACGATCAACCGGATCGGGGACGAGACGCTGACCCCGCGCAGCTTCAACGAGACGCTGCCGTTCAGCACGCAGGTTCCCTACAGGCTCACGAGGCGCGACGTGTTTTCCAGCGACGACGTGCCGCTTCACTACGCCTCGAGTCTCGAGGTCGTGCTGTATGAAAACGTGACCGGCGTCATCGTCGTCGACGACCAGCACCTGCGCATCAGCGGCACCTGCGTCGAGGTCGTCCCGCCCAACGTCGTGCACGGCGGGTGGGTCAGAGGCGAGCGCGGCAGGATTTTCTGCCTGCAGATGTCGCTGGACGCGCTTTCGCACTATGTCAACATCGAGAACTTTTTGACCGAGCAGGGGCGAAGGCTCGAGGACGCTCCGCCTGTGATCCCGGAGAGCGAGCGCATCGCGGGGCTGATCGACGACCTGTTCAAAAGCGACGACAACGTCTACCAGCGAATCGCCGCGATACTGTCGATCGTCGAGGCGATCGCGAGGCACATCCCGCCGTCCGAGGGCGCGCGCGAGCGCCTTGCGGGCGGGAGGGCGGAACTCAAGGCGCTGATCTCGTGGACGCACAAGAATTACCCGCAGAAGATCACGCTCGACGACGCGGCGGCGATCGCCGGGTTCAGCAAGCACTACTTTTGCAAGTGGTTCAAGTCGCAGACGGGCGTGAACTACATCCAGTACGTCAAGCGCGTGCGCGTCTACAACGCGAGCAAGCTGCTCCTGATGGGCCAGTCCGTCAACGAGGCGGGCTACGAGAGCGGCTTTGAAAACATGTCGTACTTCATCAAGTGCTTCAAGGACATCCGCGGCTCCACGCCGAAGGCGTACATGGAATCCGTCCGGCGCACGAGCGCCGGTCAGTGAGAGCGGCGCGCAGGCGGTTTACAAAATTTTGTATCGTGGTATAATACCTAAGAGAGGAGGGGGGACATGGGCAAAAAACTTCGGATATTTTTGATCATACTGGCCGTGGTCTGCTTTGCGGTCGCGCTATACGCCCCCGTCTCGCGCTTCTTCGAAAATAAGTCGCTCGACGACGAGATGGACGCGCTGCGCCAAATGAAGCAGCGGGCCGCAGAGGGCGACGGGGAGAGCCTGCCCGATCCGCCCGGGCTGGAAACGGGCCCGGTTTTTCCGCCGGGAGCCGACGCGCCGTCCGTGGGAGCATTGCAAACAGACCAAAGTCTTTACAGCGATGCGCCCGCGGCTGCGCCGTCCTCGGAGGCGATAACCGCCCTGCCGGAGCCTGTTTCGGGCGATGCGGTGCAAGATGCCGCAGGGCTTCCGATTGCGCCTGAAGCGGATGATGCGCGACAAAGCGACGGAAAACAAAC
Organism: Clostridiales bacterium; assembly: GCA_012514855.1. The sequence continues at coordinate 4,740 of JAAYZL010000097.1, read as the reverse complement.
TTCGGTTGCTTATTCCCTGCCGACTACAATAACAGACCAAAGTCTTTACGATGATGCGCCCGCGGCGACGCCATTCTCGGATGCGATAGCCGCTCTGCCGGAGCATGTTTCGGGCGGCGCGGTGCGAGATGTCGTTGGGCTTCCGATTGCGCCTGAAGCGGATGACGCGCGACAAAGCGACGGAAAACAAACTTCGGTTGCTTATTCCCTGCCGACTACAATAACAGACCAAGGTCTTTACGATGATGCGCCCGCGGCGACGCCATTTTCGGATGCGATAGCCGCTCTGCCGGAGCCTGTTTCGGGCGGCGCGGTGCAAGATGTCATTGGGCTTCCGATTGCGCCTGAAGCGGATGACGCGCGACAAAGCGACGGAAGACAAGCTTCGGCCGCGCATTCTCCGCCAGCAATAACAGACCAAGGTCTTTACGTTGATGCGCCCGCGGCGACGCCGTCCCCGGATGCGATAACCGCTCTGCCGGAGCCGGTTTCGGGCGGCGCGTTGCAAGATGTCGCGGGGCTTCCGATTGCGCCTGAAGCGGACGACGCGCGACAAAGCGACGGAAGACAAACTTCGGCCGCGTATTCTCCGCCAGCAATAATAGACCAGGGTCTTTACGGCGTTGCGCCCGCGGCGACGCCATTCTCGGGTGCGATAGCCGCTCTGCCGACTGCAATGACAGGCCAAAGTCCTGTTTCCGCAGCCCCGCGCGACGACGCTCCGACCGCGGGGCGGGAGATTGCCCCGATCGGGACGTTTCCGCCCGCAGAGGCGCCGCCGGGGGCGGGGGGAACACCGGTCGGGACGGCCTCAGTCGCGGGCGTACCGTTGACGCCGAGCCCCGGTATACCGTCCGAACAGACAGAAACAGACCGAAGTCTCCATCTGGAAAACCCGCCGTCGACGCAAGCGCAGGGCTTGCTTCCCGCTCCGTCCGCCGATTCGATCACAGGAGCCTTGCCTACGGCGGAATCGCTTCCGGTCTTGCCGGGGATTTTGTCCGCTTCGGCGCCCGCTGTCCAACCGGAACTGACACCCTCGCCGTCCCCTGCTCCCACGCCTTCCCCGACGCCGTTTGTGTTCGACGAGGGGAATATCCTGCCGGAGTATCGGGAGATGTACGACAAAAACGCCGATCTGGTCGGCTGGCTGAAGATCGACGGCACGGCGATCGACTACCCGGTGCTTCAAAGCGACGACGAGGAATACTACCTGACGCGCGACTTCTTCGGGCGCAGCAACTACAACGGCCAATTGATTCTCGAAGCGAACTGCGACCCGTTTGCGCCGAGTATGAACCTCGTCATCAGCGGCCACAACATGAATAGCGGCAAGATGTTCGGCAAGCTCCAGTATTACGCGAGCAGCGATTACGGAAGGAGGCACCCGATCATCGAGTTTGACACGCTGTTCCGAAAAGGCGAATACAGGCTCGTCGCGGCGTTCTATACGTGGGACCACGCGACGCGTCCGGGCGGCTTCCGGTACAACGTGAACATCCAGTACAGGCGCCAGATGACCGCGTTTTTGCAGGAGCTCGACGGGATCAAGCTCTACGACACGGGCGTCTCCGTGGAGTTCGGCGACGAGCTGATCATGCTGTCGACCTGCAGCTATCAGACGGGCGACGGCCGATTCGTCGTCGTGGCGCGGAGGCTGAGGCCGGGGGAGGAAGCCTGACCGCGGGACACGTCGACCCCGGCAGGAAGGTTGACCGAAGGCAAATTGCGCCGTCGCGACGCGCATCGACCGCGTTCGAGACGGCTTGGCCCGAGGCCCGCCCCTACCCCATTTTGCGTGGGGGGAGGAACCCTTTTCGTCCATATTTCGCCATTTATTGTGCCCGAGGGGCTGTGGATTTTCGGGTGAAAAAATTACTTCGCCCGTGCAAAAGGCTCCGTTATGGGATAGTCAATGCAATGCGGTAAATCCGGATGCGGCTCATGCGGACGGCCGGACGATGACACAGAAACCAATCCACCGGCCCTTTCGCCGATCGGCGACCGCGACGGTGGTTTTAGGAGGATTTACCATAGATGAAAAAACTTGCTCTGATGCTGGCCATTGTGCTGTTGCTGGCGCTTCCGGCGGTCTCGGAGGCGATTCGCGTCTGGAGCGACGGCCGGTCGCCCGCGCAGCCGTACAGGGGCGTGCCGCCGGTGGACCTGACGAAGAAGCTCGGCTACATGGTGCTCGACCCGCTGAACAACTCGAACGCGGACGGCGTGCTCGACGCGCTTCGAATCTACCTGCCGCGAACCGACGTCCGGGCGGGCGACGGGGTGCTGCGCGTGTACGAGGCGGGCTCCGGACGGACAATCGAGGAGATTCGGCTCTCGGACGGGGCGCGCGTCGCGGTGAACCCGATCGGCGCGGAGACGCTGAATTGGCTCTACTGGGAGAGCGGCGTGTGTTTTGAGATACGGCTCCGGAACGCCCTGGACATCGACCGGGCGTACACCGTGTCGCTCGAACAGAACGCGATCGTCGCGCCGGACTACGCGATCGGCAACGCCGCGATGGAGGGCAGAACCGGCTGGTCGTTTACGACAAAGGCGGATTCCGGCGTCGTCGCGCGGCGGTTTTCCGGCGGGGAGCAGCCGAGGGTCGGCGACACCGCGATCATCGAGGTCAAGCTCCCGGAGGGCGTGACCGCGTCCGTGTTCTGCCGGAGCGAGGCCGTCGCCGCCGAGGAGGGCCCGGACGCGCAGCCCGGCACGCTGACCGCGCGATTCAGCGAGCCCGGCCCGGTCGACTGGGGCGTGGCGCTGCTGGGCGAGGAGGGGGAATTGCTGTCGCTGTACAGGTACTTTGACGAGGTTCAGCCCTGAAGAAAGCGACAACGAGCCCGGCCCGGTCGACTGGGGCGCGAGCCGCTGGGCGAGGAGGGGGAATTGCTGTCGCTGTACAGGTGCTTTGACGTGGTTCAGCCCCGACGGAGAATGACAACGGAGGCGGGCGCTCGGCCCGCCTCCGTCAATTTTTTGGAGTTCAGTAAGAAAATTCGAACCCCGCGTCCCCCTCAATCTTCTCCGCCGCGTCCCGCATCGACTCGTCGAGCGCGACGGTCTTCAGCCTTGGAAGCGAAAGCAGCGGCGTCAGGTCGCCGAGGCCCGTCTGCGCGAGGTGGATGTCCTTGAGATAGGCGAACCTCTCGATGCCGTTCAGCGACGGGAGCTTCAGCCCGCTCAGCGACAGCGACTCCAGCGTCGCCGCGCCGCCGATGCCGTCGAGCGACGGGATCAGCGTCTGGCCGACCTCGAGCCGCGAGAGCCGCGGGCAGGCATCGAGCGCCGAGACGTCCTTGACGTCCGTGTCGTACAGGTTGACGCCGTAGAGCGTCTTCATGCCTGCGAGCGCCGAGACGTCGGAAACGCGCGTGTGCCGAAGGTTGATCTCGATCAGGTTTTCGAGCTCCGCGGCCGGCGCGATGTCCGCGAGCGGCTGGTGGTTTATGTACAAGAACTCGAGGTTCGGGAGCAGCCTGACGTCCTCGATGGACGCGATCGGCCCGCGCGCGGCGTTCGACCGCTCGCCGGACAGCCCGTCGGCGAATACCCCCTCGGTCAGCGAGACCTCGCTTCCGAAGATGTAGATGCTGCGCACGTTGAGCAGGTCTGCCTTCGTCAGCGCCTCGCCCGCGCCCCTGCCGAGCTGGAGGCGCACCGCGTTCTCGATCAGCGGCTCCCGGAAGCGGACGCTGCCCGGCGCGAGCGCGCCCGTGTACCGGCCGACGAAAAACCCCGCCGCGAGCGAGGCGATGAGCGCCAAAGCGAGCGCCGGTGCCCGCAGCGGCCTTCTCCTTCGGCCCCGGTCGGCGCCGAGCAGCGCCTTTTTCATCGCCGCGGCGCCAGGGTACCGGCCGTCCGGGGAGAACGCCGTCGCGCGCCGGACGATCGCCTCGAGCGCGCGGTCGGGGATCACGGCGCGCCGGGCGTCCGCCGTGCCCGAGAGCATCCAGCGCAGCAGCACGCCCAGCGAATAGATGTCCGCGCGGCAGTCGGTCTGCGAAAAGCCGAATTGCTCCGGCGGGGCGTAGGCGCGGGTGCCGATGACGCGCGTGTCGGTCTCGGCCTCGAGGTCGTAGGTTCGGGCGATGTCGAAATCGATCAGCCGCACCGCCCCGGAGGGGGTCACGATGATGTTCTCAGGCTTTATATCCCGGTGGATGATCGGCGGATTCTGGCCGTGCAGAAGCGTCAGGATGTCGCAGATTTGGACGGCGATGCGCGCGATTTCCGCGGCGGACGGCGCGCGCCCGGCGATGTATCGGTCGAGCGGGACGCCGTCGACGTACTCGCGCACGATGCAGATCGTCCCGGCGTCGCGAAACTCGCCGACGAACGCGGGGAAGTCGCCGCGCCCGAGCGACCGGAGGATGCCGCTCTCCGGCGCCGAGGGGTAGACCGCCCGGTCGTAGACCTTCGAGACGAACAGCGCGCCGCCGACCCGCTCCCGGACGAGCAGAGTCTCCGTCCCACGGCGGCTCGCGAGGCACTCGATCGGATCGTACCGCTCCAGAAATTCCGCGGGATAGCCCGGCTGCAGCGCCGCGGAAATCTCGTCGGCGGCCCTTTGTATCGCGTTCATCGGTTCCGTGCTCTCCGATCCGGGAATCCGGCGGCGTTCCCCATACTTTTCCTTCCTGCATTGTAAGGCGAAAGTCGGCGCGTGTCAAGGGTTTGGGGAATGCAAAGACAAAGCCCGGAAACCGCGGGGAAATTCAAGGCGGAGCAAGC
>JAAYZL010000096.1 GCA_012514855.1 Clostridiales bacterium | reverse complement strand
CGGCCAGCCGTCAGCCGACCAGTGTTCTGTCTTCCGGGTAGTGTATGATATCCATCGCCGCCGCCTGCCTGCGCCCGAGCGCGAGCGTCAAGGTCAGCGGGCCGACGCGCCCCGTGTACATCGCGAGGATCAGCAGAAGCCTTGCGGGCTGGCCGAGCGTCCCGGTGACGACCGACGAGACGCCGACCGTGCCGACCGCCGAGGCGACCTCAAACATCAGATCGAGTATGTGCTTCTCGGGGTGCAGCAGCGTCAGCGCCATGATCTCCGCGAGCAGCATGCCCAGGCCGATGAACGCGATCGCGATCGCGCGCTCGGGGGTTCCCTTCGGGATCGCGCGCCCGAACGCGGTGGCTTCGGTCTTTCCCCTGGCGACCATGCGCACCGTCAGAAACAGCACCGCGACGGTCGAGGTCTTGATGCCGCCGCCGGTCGACGCGGGCGACGCGCCGATGAACATCCACAGGACCGACAGGAATTTGCTGGCCGGGTGGAGCGCCGCCTGATCGATCGTGTTGAAGCCCGCGGTTCTCAGCGTGACCGACTGGAACAGCGCCGCCATCGCCTTCTGGAGGGGGTTCATCGGGCCGAGCGTGTTCGGGTTCCCCCATTCGACGACCATGAAAAACAGCCCGCCGCCAAAGAGCAGCACCGCCGTGAACGTCAACACCAGCTTCGTGTGCAGCCGGAACTTGCGGAACGAGCGGTTTCTGCCCACGTCCTGGAGCACGGAAAAGCCCAGGCCGCCGACGACGATCAGAGCCATCACGGTGAAGTTGATGATCGGATCGAACCGGTAGTCCATGAGGCTGCTGTAATTGCCGACGATGTCGAATCCCGCGTTGCAAAACGCCGAAATCGCGTGGAACACCGAGTACCACAGGCCCTTTCCGAGCCCGAGTACCGGCACGAACCGCGTCGCGAGCAAGAGCGCGCCGATGCCCTCGATCGTAAACGCGCTGAAGATCACCCAGCGCATCATGCGCACGAGCCCGCCGATGCGGTCCTCGTTCAGCGATTCCTGCAGCATCAGCCGCGCGCCGAGCGTGATGCGCTTGCCCAGCAGCATGAAGAAGATCGTCGCGACCGCCATGAAGCCGAGGCCGCCGACCTGGATAAGCAGGATGATGACGACGTGGCCGAACGTCGAGAAATCCGTTCCGGTGTCGCGGACGACCAGCCCCGTCACGCACACCGCCGAGGTCGACGTGAACAGCGCGTCCGGAAAGCCGATGCTCGCCCCGTCGGACGAGGCCGCGGGGAGCGTCAAAAGCAGCGCGCCGATCAGAATGACCGTCGCAAAACCCAGCGCGATCAGGCGCGTGGTGTTCGGCATCGATTTGACGCCGTTTTCAGACTGTGCCATGGTGAATCGTCTCTCCTATATCCGCTCCGGCCGCACGGCCTCGAGAAGCCTCCTGTAGTCCGCTCTTGAGAGCGCGTCGGTTCCCTCGGTCATGCACATGGCCGACGCGCTCGCGACGCCCATTTGAAACACCTGTTCGAGCTCCGCCTCCATCAGAAGACCCGCCGCGATCCCCGCGACCATCGCGTCCCCGGCGCCGACGGTCGAGCGCACCTCTATGTCGAGCGCGGGCGCGAACCAGCTCTCGTTCCGGTCGGCGATCACGGCGCCCCCGGAGCCGAGCGACACCGCGACGACCGAAATCCCCCGGTCGATCAGCTCCCGCGCCGCGTCGCGAACCCTTTCCCTCGTGTCGAGCTTCCGCCCGGCGAGAGCCTCGAGCTCGTGCCGGTTCGGCTTGACCAGGTACGGCCTCGCCCCGATGCCGAATTTCAGCGGCGGGCCGTCCGCGTCGAGGATCACGCGGCAGCCGAGGCCGTCGACCGCCGAGATCAATTGCGCGTAGTAGTCCTCCGGGCAGTTCGGCGGAAGCGAGCCCGACAGGATCAGGAAGTCCGCCCTCTCCGCGCGGTGCGCGACCAAATGCGTCATCCGCTGAAGGTCGGCCTCGGCGACCGGAAGGCCGGAGCCGTTGAACTCCGTGACCGCGCCGACTGCCTCGTCGAACACCTTCAGGTTCGTGCGCGCCCGGCCCTCGAGCCAGACAAAGTCGTAGGCCGCGCCGCTCTTCAAGAGCCTCGTCTCAAAGATGCGCGCGCTCTCCCTGTGCATGAACCCCACGCACTGAGCGTCGATGCCCAGCGCCGACACCGCGACCGCGACGTTGACGCCCTTGCCGCCCGCGTCGAAGCGCTCGCCGACGACGCGGTTCAGACCCCCGTATTTGAAGTTTTCCACTTGGAGCATATGATCTATGCTCGGATTCAGGCACACCGTCGTAATCACCGTATCGCTCCCAAAACGCTCGATATTCAGCGCACCCCGCGCTTGCGATGATACAGTATAGCACCAAAGGTATAAATTTTCAATGATGAAAACAAAAAACCGCGATTTCAAAGCGCACGGCCGACAATCAAAAGGGCCGCCCGCATCGGGACGGCCCTTCGATTCGGCTTTCTCTTACCAGCAGTACGGGCACGGGTTGAACCCCTGATCCTGCACAAAATCCACGGTCACCGGGTCGCCGTTTGTCATGCCGGACTTGGAGCAGCTCGAGGCGCGGTGGAACAGCGAGGGGTTCGAATCGCCGTCCAGGTCGATGTAGACCGTGCTCACGCCGCCCGAACCGCCGCCGCTGCTGCCGCCGCCGGAACTGCCGCCGGAGCCCTTGACGCACACCGGGCAGGGGTCCTTGCCCATCGCGAGCGCGATCGCGAGGTAGCCGGAGCTCGCCTCCGAGCCCGCGCAGCTCTTGCTGTAGTGGTAGTACTTGCTGTCCATCGTCGCGTACACGGTCTTGTAGGCGGTGCTCGCGCAGTCCGGGCAGGGCTTCTTGCCGTAGTTGATCGCGGTCTCGAGCGTCACGTGGCTCGCCCCGGAGCCCGCGTGCTGCTTGGACGAGTGGAAATACTTGCCGTCGACCGCCGCGTAGACCTTGATGCCGGACTCGCCGGGGTTGAACGTGTTCGAGGACTCCGGCAGATCGACGTTGCCCTCCGCCGCGGCCTTGCACACCGGACAGACCTTGAGCCCGAACGCGAGCGCGCTGGCCGCCGTGCCCGCCTTCGCGCCGGAGCCGGCGTGCTCCGCGGTCGCGTGGAAATACTGGTCGCCCGCGGCCGCGTAGACGGTGCGCCCGGCCACCTTCTTCGCGCAGATCGGGCAGGGATCCTTGCCGTAGTTGAGCGCGGTCTCCAGCGTGATATAGCTCGTCTCGGAGCCGCCGCAGCTCTTCGTCAGGTGGTAGTACTTGCCGGCCTGGCTCGCGTACACCTTGATGCCGGACTTGCCGGGCGTGTATTCGACGTTCGACCCGCCGGGCGTCTCCGGGCCGCCGGCGCTTGTCTTGACGCAGACCGGGCAGGCGGCGAAGCCGCTCATCAGCGCGTCGGCGAGCGTGCCGGCCTTCGCGTTCGTCATGCCGGAGCAGGTCTTGTTGTAGTGGTAATACTTGCCGCCGGCGGTCGCGTAGACGGTCTTGCTCGCGACCGACGCGCACACCGGGCACGGGGTCTTGCCCTCGGCGACCGCCGTCTCGAGCGTCGCCTTCGTCGCGCCCGACATGCCGGAGCAGGTCTGGTTCGTGTGGTAATACTTGCCGTTCGCGGTGCGGTAGACGCTGACGCCGGAGGCGCTCTCGGTTCCTCCCGGGGTGTTCCCGCTCCCGGACGTCCAGCACTTCGGGCACTTCTTATAGCCGTAGGCGAGCGCCTGCGCGAGCGGGCCGGCGGTCGCGCCGGTCATGTCGGAGCAGGTCGCGAAGGAGTGGTAATACCTGCCGTCCTTCGTCGCGTACACGCGGCGGTCGGCGTCCTTCGCGCAGACCGGGCACGCGGGCCTGCCCGCGGCGAGCATCGTCTTCAACAGCACCTTGTCCGCGCCGGTCATGCCCTGGCAATTGTCGTCGGTGTGGTAGTAGCGCCCGTTCGAGGTCGCGTAGACGTATACGCCGTCCTCCGAGCTCTCCGAAGTGCCCGGGCTCTGGAGGTTGGACGGTATTTTCACCGGGCCGATGCAGACCGGGCAGGAGTCCTTGCCCATGACCATCGCGGCCGCGACGGGCAGCGCCTTCGCGCCCCGCATGCCCGAGCAGGTGCTCTTGGCGTGGTAGTATTTGCCGGTCTCCGTCGCGTACACGGTCCTTCCGGCGGCTGACGCGCACGTCGGGCAGGCGGACTTTCCGGCCTTCAGCGCGGTCAAGAGCGTTATGTTGGACGCGCCCTTCATGTTGGAGCAGTTGCTCACCGTGTGGAAATACCTGCCGCCCTTCGTCGCCCAGACCTTGATGCCGCTTGCGTCCTTCGAGAGGCGGTTGTAGTAGTTGGCCGGCACGGTGTTGGACTGGCTTCTGGACGGGCCGTTGAGGCAGACCGGGCAGGCGGTCTTTCCCTCGAGCTTCGCGGCCTGCTCGGTGTAGGGCTGGGCGTTCTTCATGCCGGAGCAGTCCGCCTTGGCGTGGTAGTACCTGCCGTCGGCCGTCGCGTAATAGGTCTTTGCGTTGAAGCACAGCGGGCAGGGCGACTGGCTGCGGTTCTCCGCGGTCTTGAGCACCACGTAGGAGGTCGAGACGCCGGAGGGGATGTTCGCGCAGTCCTTGACCGCGTGGTAGTACATGCCGGTGGCCGGGCTGTAGACGTAGCCCGTGCCGGCGGTCTCATTCGGGCCCGGGGTCACGCCGGTGATCGGCGTCGCCGCCGGGGTCCCCTCGAGCGGGCCTATGGTCCCGAGCGAACCGAAGGTCGAGGCCGGCGTCGGCGAGGGCGTGACGGAAACGAACGGCGTCGGCGACACCGTGAACAGCTTCATCCCGCCGCCCACGTCGGTCACGCCGCGGGTGTTGAAGGCCCCGATGATGATCCACGTCAGGATCGCGATAAACCAGAGCGCGGACACGGCGCTGACGCCGGCGCGGATGAGCGTATCGAACTTGCCGCGCCGCCACAGGAGGTAGATGCCAAGCGGCGGGAGCAGCACGAGCAGCGCGTAGGTGACCCAGTCGTTCCGGTCGACGTACTGCATGAAGGGGCTCTGCTCCTCCTCGCCCTCGATGCCCTCTATGTACTCGCCGTTTTCGTCGTAATAGCCTTCCTCGTATTCGCCCCGGTCGTAGTCGCCCTCCTCGTAGTCGCCCTCCTCGTAGTCGCCTTCTTCATAGTCGCCTTCTTCATAGTCGCCTTCGCCCGCATACGAATCTTCGGCGGCATAGCCGTCGTCGTAGCGGCCGTATTCGTCGTCGGCTCCGTCGTCCGGATAACCGCCGTTCTCAGCGTCCATGCCCTCGGCCACGTCCACGCCCTCGCCGGACTTCAGGCCGAAGGGAAAGCGCTGTATCTCGCCGTCTCCCCAGCGGAAGGCAAGCCCCGCCTTCGAGATGTTGAACTTCAGTTTCCAGATTCTATGCGTTGCCATATACTGCACCTCGTCGCGGATACGCAAGATTTACATTGTCATACTTCCGTAATATTATCCTCTATAAGCATACACCATAACCCCGCGCCCGTCAATCGAATAAAACGAAAAAACCCGCCCGAAAAATGAACATTATCCGGACCGAAGCCCCATAAAAGTCATATTCCCGTGCATTTTTTGGAGGCGTGCCGAATTTTCCCATCAAATCTTCTCAAAGAATGACGATTCGCCCATTGCTTACATCTTTTCGCATGTGTTATAATGAACTGTAATCATTGGGACTATGGGAGGGAACACACATGGCGAAGAAAAATAGCGGCCTTCGCGTCGGCGGCTACATCATCCGCCCGCTGGGCCTTGTGCTGGTCGGAATTCTGGTCGTCGCGTTGATCGCCGTGGGCGCAATGCTCATCATACAGCGCGTCGGCTCCTCCTACGAGCCCGACATAGCCGTGTCCAAACCCACCGCCGCCGTGACAAAGACGCCGGACGCGAATCCCGCGGCCGCCGGGGTGACCCCCGCGCCGACCCGCGCCGTCACGCCGACGCCCGCGCCCACGCCGATTCCGACGCCGGCGCTGCGCCAGGCGACGATCCGCTCGCTCGGCGAGATCGCGGTCATGTCGAACCTGCTCCAGTCGGCGTACACCGAAACCGACACCACCTACGACTTTGAGCCGATGTTCGAATACATCCGGGACGTCGTCGGAAACGCCGACTTCACCGTCGGCAACGTCGAGGGCCCGATGGACAACCGCAAGGAGAGCCCGTTCTCCGGCAAGGACCCGATGAACACGCCGCCGAAGATGATGCTCTCGATGCGCAAAGCCGGCGTCGACATGCTGACGCTCGCGAACGACCACGCGCTCGACATGCTGTTTGACGGCCTGCTGCGGACGATCGAGAACTGCAAGAACGCCGACGGGGAAGGCGGCATGAAGTACGTCGGCGCGGCGGCGTCGCAGGCCGAGAGGGATCAGCCCAACATCGTCGAGATCAACGGCATCAGCGTCGCCTTCCTCAACTATACGTCGACCCTGAACGGCAGGGAGAAGGCCGCCAGCTCCGACGCGATGAAGTTCGGCGTGAACCTCGTCAGCAAGACGAACGTGAAGAGCGACGTCAAGAAGGCGCGCGAGGCCGGCGCCGACGTCGTGGTCGCGTACGCGAGCTGGGGCGATATGCGCAGCCGCAAGCTCGCCGAGGATCAGGAAGCGATGTCCAAGGCGATGGTCGCCGCGGGCGTCGACGTCATCATCGGCTTCAACCCGCACACGGTGCAGCCCGCCTACTGGCTCACGGGCAAGCGCGACGACGGGACGGCGCAGAGGACGCTGTGCCTGTTCGCGACCGGCAACTTCCTCTCCGACATCCGCGAACAGTACTTCGACTCCGGCGTGATCTTCGAGTTCACGATTCAGGAGACGGACGGCGGCAAATTCGAGATCACCAGCCCGGCGTACATCCCGACCTGGGTCTGGCGCTACAAGAGGGAGAGCGGCTCGGGCTACGACTACCGCGTGCTCGCCGTCGGCGAGTGGCTCGACGAGCGGCCGGAGGGCATGTCGGACGCAGACTACACCAGGCTGAAGGCCGTCTGGACAGAGGTGCAGGGCACGATGTCGAAGGGCAACGCCGACGCGAAGGCGCTGGCGAACTGACCGAATTCAAACCGCGCGCCCCGCTCGATGCAAGTCGAACGGGGCGCTTTTTCAGGAGGGATCATGGAGTTTTCAAAGGCGCTGCTTCAATGGTACGACCGGGACAAGCGCGCGCTCCCGTGGCGCGGGACGAAGGACCCGTACCGCGTGTGGCTTTCGGAGGTCATGCTCCAGCAGACGCGCGCCGAGGCGGTCGCGCCGCGCTACGAGGCGTTTCTTCGGCAATTCCCGGACGTGTTCTCGCTCGCGGGCGCGGACGAGCAAACGGTCCTGAAGGCGTGGGAGGGCATGGGCTACTACTCGCGCGCGCGGAACCTGTTGAGGGCCGCGAAGATCGCCGCGGAGAAGGGCTTTCCCGAAACCGCCGAGGGGCTGCGCGCGCTGCCGGGAATCGGAGCGTACACGGCGGGGGCGATCGCGTCGATTGCGTTCGGCCTCCCGGAGCCCGCGCTCGACGGAAATCAAGTCCGCGTGCTCTCGCGGGTACTGCTGATCGCGGAGCCGATCTCCTCGCCCGCAGCGCTTTATGAGCCGGCGCTCCCGCTCATCGACCGCGAACGGCCCGGCGACTACAACCAGGCGCTGATGGATTTGGGAAGCGGAATCTGCACGCCCCGGAACCCGGCCTGCGGCGATTGCCCCGTCCGCGCGCTCTGCCGGGCGCTCCGGGAGGGCGACCCGGAGAGCTACCCGAAGCTGCCCGCGCCGGTCGCGAGGCGCGAGGAAGGGCGCACGGTCGCGCTGGTGTTCGCCGGGGGGCGCGTTCTCGTCCGGCGGCGGCCGTCGAAGGGGCTGCTCGGCGGGCTGTGGGAGTTTCCGAACTTCGAGGGGAGTGCCCTCCCGGAGCCGCTCTCCGAAGCGCGCGTGCTCTCCGAACTCAAAAGGGCGAGGCACGTGTTCACGCACCTCGTCTGGAACATGCGCGGCATTGCGGCCGAGCTCCCGGCGGTTCCCGAAGGCTTTCTCGCCGTCGACGCGGACGGCCTCCGGGCGCTGCCGTTCCCGACGGCGCTCAGCGCATATCGGAACATCGCGCTGGACATGCTTTCCCCAAAAGGCTCTACCGAACCCTGACCGCGCAGGCGTCGCGCCGTCCGTTGACCGCGACCGCGTGGATTTCGCAGTCCCCCGCCGAGGCCGCCGTGACGGTTCCGCCCTCGACGGTCGCGACGGACGGGTCCGTGCTCTCCCACACGACGGACAGATCGTCCGCCCACGCGGGAAACACGCCCGCGGAAAGCTCCGCGCTCTCCCCCGCCGCCATCTCCAAAGAGCGCGGCGAGATCTCGACCGACGCCGGCCCGATCGGGTACAGCGCGATCATCTCGACCTCGTAGCGTATCGACGGGCCGGAGAGCCCCTCGACCTCGACCCGGAACCGCTGGTTCTGCCGGTAGTCCTCGGGCACGTCCGGCCGGAAGATCAGGCAGGGGCCCGCGCCGTAATTGCCCTCGTCGACCTTGAAATAGCCGTCGCCGGGAAACGCGTACACCTCGCCGGTTTCGAGGTTTACAAGCGTCACGCGGACGTCCCCGATCGCGTAGACCTCCGGGTTCAGGACGATCGACCACGCGATCTCCGGCGCCAGGAGCTCCGCCGGAAACGCCCCGGCGCCCGGCCACGCGACGTATTCCCACTCGCCCGGATCGGCCTGCATGTCGTGCGCGTACATCGCGATGTAGCTGAGGCCGGATTCGGCGCTCGCGAGCCCGAGGCCGGTCAGCGCCATCCGTGGATTGAGCAGCCACCGCCTGTGGCCGAGCGCCCGGAGGTTCGCCTCGCCGCCGTCCAGCGCGAAGTGCTCGACCGCGTCCCGAAGCACGCCGTCGCTCATCCAGTTGAGCTTCGCGATGTTCGAGCTCTTGGCCGCGTATTTGGCCTTTTCGAAGAAATCCGGGGGCATGTCCGGCGGGCGGCGGGGGTCGTGGCTGACCTCGTCGTTCGCCGCCTGCAGCACCGCGCCGCACTGCGCGATGCCGGTGAGCTTTTCGTCGAGCCCGACGGGTTCAAGCCCCGCGAGCCAGCGGAAGAAGTTGATGTAGTTAAGCGCGTCCTGGAGCGCGTCCGGCCGCACGCCGCCCGCGTCGTACGGCGCCGAAACCGACGGCCGGGACAGGTACAGCGCGCCCTCCGACCACTCGGAGATCAGGGCGTAGCGCCCCCGAACCTCGTCGCGCGTATGCGCGTGCGCGGCCGGAAGCAGCGTCAGCAGGACAAGCGCGATACAAAACCCGCGAATTCGCATTGTGCAACCCTTCCAAATCCGTTGATTGTTTCATTATTCCGCGCAAAACCCAAAATTCCTCCCAAAAGGGCTTTTCAAATCGGGCGATTTCTGTTAAAATACATACTACGATGGCGTGTTAGGCGCTGACGGCGTTGAGGACGCTCCCGCGTGGGGCGTTGCTTTTGCGCGCACGAGGAAACAATAACAGGGGGAATTTGCTCATGAAGGACTACCAGGCCAGGAACATTCGCAATATCGCCGTAGTCGGCCACGGCAGCGAGGGCAAGACGACGCTCGTCGAGGCCCTGCTTTTCTCGACCGGCGCGATTGACCGCCAGGGCCGCGTCGAGGACGGCACGACCACGACGG
>JAAYZL010000095.1 GCA_012514855.1 Clostridiales bacterium | reverse complement strand
TCAGCCCCCCTGCCGCCTCGCGCGCACGATCTCGTAGAGCAGCACGCCGGCCGCGACCGAGGCGTTCAAAGAGTCGATCATCCCGAGCGTCGGCAGCGCGACCGCGCGGTCGCACGCCTCGAGCGTCAGCCGGGAGATGCCGTCGCCCTCGGAGCCGATCACGAGCGCGATCGGGCCGCTTAAGTCGGCGGAAAGCGCGTCCTCGCCCTCGAGCGCCGCGGCGACGATCCACAGCCCCGCTTCCTTGAGCTCCTCCAGCGCGCGGTTCAGGTTCTTGACCCGGGCGACCTTCAGGTGGTTGAGCGCGCCGGCCGCGGCCTTTTCGCAGGCAGGCGTCAGGCCCGCCGAGCGCCTTTCGGGGATCACGACGCCGTGCGCGCCCGCGCATTCGGCGCTGCGGATGATCGCGCCCAGGTTGTGCGGGTCGGTCACCTGGTCGAGCACGACGACGAGCGGCGGCTCGCCCTTTTCCAGGGCTTGCGCGAGGATCTCCTCGATCGAGGAATACGCGCGCGCCGACCGGTACGCGAGCATCCCCTGGTGCGCCGGGTAGATCTGGTCGAGCCGGAAGCGCTCGACGTACTGCACGACGACGTTCGCGTCCCGGGCCATCTTCACGATGTCCTTCGCGGCGCCGGACAGGTCGCCGGTCGCGACGAGCAGCTTCTCCAGCGGCACCCCGCTCTTGAGCGCCTCGCGGATCGGGTTCCGGCCCGCGAGCAGGTTCTCCTGCATTTCCTCCGTGGGCCCGGCCTGCTGCGGCGGGCGGTCGTCGTGGAACGGGCGGTCGTCGCGAGGCGGGCGGTTGTCCTTGAACGACCGGTTGTCGCGGTACGGCTGCCCCTCGCGCGGCGGGCGGTCGTCGCGGAACGGGCGGTTGTCGCGGTACGGCTGCCCCTCGCGCGGCGGGCGGTCGTCGTTCCGGTATGACTGTCCCTCTCTCGGCGGGCGGTCGTCGTTCCGGTACGGCTGTCCCTCTCTCGGCGGGCGGTCGCTGAACGATCGGTTGTCCCTGTACGGGCGGCTGAACGGGCGGCCCTTGCCACCGGGCAATGTGCGCGCGGCGGGGCCGTCCCTCTTCGAGCTCGGCAATGTGCGCGTATCTGCGCGCTCGTTCGGCTTCCCGGGCATCGTGCGCGCGGCAGGGCCGTCCCACTTCCCGGCAGGGCCGTCCCTCTTCGCGGGGCCATCCCACTTCTTCGCAGGGCCGTCCCATTTCTTGGGCCCGTCCCATTTCTTGGCCGGGGGCACGGAATAGGTCTTGCGCGCGGGGCGCGGGGGGTTCTGCGGCCTCTTGTCGCGTCCGCCGCGATCATCATTTTTCATCGTATTCCTCCAACGCAATTTCCAGGAGTTGTTCCATGCGCTCCACTTGCCCGGTCACAAACAGGTAGCCCGTGAGCGCCTCGAGCGCGGTCGCGCGGTGGTATTCTTTGGCGTCGGCGTTCTTCGCCGGCGTCTGGCGGGCGTTGCGGGCGCGGCGCGCGACCTCCCGCTCCCCATCGGTCAAAATCGGCTCCACGCGCGAAAACGCCTCGGCCTGCGCGTGCGCGCACACGAGCCTGACCGCCCGCTTGTGCATGTCGCGCACGTGCCCGCCCGCGCGGACGAGTTTCGCGCGCACGTAGAGGTCGTACACGGTGTCGCCCAGGTACGCGAGCTCCAGCGATCCCGGAAGCGCGCCGTGCTCAAACCGGAACGGCTTCACGAATAGCTTCCCACCAATCGCTGAAACCTTTCATACGCCGGGTCCCAGTCGCCGGCATTCCCCGGCAGGAACCGCCGCGTCGGGAACGACCGCTCGACGACCTCGCGAAGCTCCTTCAGGCCCGCGACCGCCCCGACGCCCATCGCCTGCACGAGCAGGTTTCCGATGACCGTCCCCTCGTCCGGCCCGGCGATGACCGGCCGGTTCAGCGCGTCGGCGGTGAACTGATTGAGCATCTCGTTCTTGCTGCCGCCGCCGACGATGTGCAGCACGTTGACGCGCTTCTTGAGCATGTCCTTCTCCAGCCGCTCGACCGCCCAGCGGTACTTGCAGGCGAGGCTCTCGTAGACGACCCGCGCGATCTCGCCGCGCGACTTCGGCGCGCGCTGACCGGTCCTCTCGCAGTAGGCCTGTATGCGCCCGGGCATGTCGCCGGGGGCGAGGAAGCACTGGTCGTCGACGTCGAGGAACGCGATGAACGGCTCGGCGCGCTCCGCCATCCGGACGATCTCGGCGAAGTCGACCGCGTCGGCCCGGCGGTCCCACTCGCGCTTGCACTCCTGGATGATCCAAAGCCCCATGATGTTCTTCAAGAGCCGGATCGTGCCGTCGATGCCGCCCTCGTTCGTGTAGTTCGCGTCCATGACGCCCGGCTCGCAAAGGGGCGTGCGGATCTCGGCGCCGAGCAGCGACCACGTGCCGGAGCTGATGTAGGCGAACTCCGGGTCCGAAACCGGGATCGCCGCGACGGCCGACGCGGTGTCGTGCGAGGCGACCGCGATGACCGGTATCTCGCCGACGCCGCACTCGCGCGCGATCTCGGGCAGCAGCGTGCCGCGCACGGTTCCGGCGGGCTGTATGGGGGTGAAGATGTGCCTAGGAAGGCCGAAGCGCGCGATCAATTCGTCGTCCCAGTCGCGCGTGTAGGGGTTGATGAGCTGGCTCGTCGAGGCGATCGTGTACTCGGTTCCCACCTTGCCGGTCAGGAGGTACGCGAACAGGTCGGGCATCATGAGCAGCTTGTCCGCGATTTTGAGCTGCGGGTCGTCCTCGAGCTTCATCGCGAAGAGCTGGTAGAGCGTGTTGAACTGCCAGAACGCAAGCCCCGTCAGCCGGAAGATCTCCTCCTTCGGGAGGACTTCAAACGCCTTCTCCATCGCGCCGTCGGTGCGTTGGTCGCGGTAGTGGACGGGGATGCCCGCGAGCCGCCCGTTTTTGTCGATCAGCCCGAAGTCGACGCCCCAGGTGTCGATGCCGATCGCGTCGATCGAAACGCCCAATTTCGACGCGTTGTTCAGCGCGACCTTCATCTCGTAAAACAGCCTCGGCACGTCCCACGAAAAGCGCCCGACCATATTCACCGGGTCGTTCGAAAAGCGGTGCAGCTCGGAAAGCTCGACCTTCTCGCCGTCGAAGCTGCCCAGCATCGCCCGCCCGCTCGACGCGCCGAAGTCAAAACCCAGAAATTTGTACTCCCTCTTCATCGTCCCTCTCCCTCTCCCGCCGCCCGCGGAAATTCTAACATGAATTCTGACATAAGTATACCAGATATTGCCGCCTTTTCACAAGATTCTTCGAGTAAATTCCGCGCAGGCTGTATGCGATTCATAGCCCGTCCCGTATATACACTGCATGAACAGCCCGTTCATCCACACTATCCACATGGTTTTCCACAGGTTTGCGCGGCAAAATCCCTGTCCCGCAAGGTTTTCCACAGGTCTGCATGCGTTCCGCGGCCAAACGTCACATGTTTTCAACAGTCTACGGTCGGTTCCCGCCCCACAAATACAAAATTCGGTCTGTTTTATGACATTGTTGTGCGCTTCCCGGTCATATTTTTGTCTAGTTCGCGGTTTCCCTGCGCCGTTCCCCGCGCCGCCGCGCCGTTTTCCACCGATCGCAGATTGCGATTGTGCCGGTATGTTTTTCGAATGTATTGCAAAACTATGTATTCGGATTATACATCCCCCGCGTGCATAAAGCGGCCGGCCCGCGAATACAGACCGGCTTCTCCTCGGATGGGGATAACTTCAAAACATCCGGATCGACGGCAGCGCGTTCAGGTCGAGCCCGGCGACCTCGCCGCCGAGCAGCCGGTAGAACGCCGCGGAGGCGATCATCGCCGCGTTGTCGGTGCACAGCTCCGCCGGCGGCAGGTAGACCTTCAGCCCCGCCGCCTCGCCGCGCCTCGCAAGCTCCCGCCTAAGCAACCGGTTCGCCGCGACGCCGCCCGCTGCGGCAAGCCGCCCGACCCCCAGGTCGACCGCCGCGCGCACGCTCTTTTCGACGAGCACGTCGACGACCGCGCGCCGGAAGCTCGCCGCGAAGTCGGCCGGGGAGATTTCCTCGCCAACCTGCCGAAGGCGGTGCGCCCGGTTGATGACCGCGGTCTTGAGCCCGCTGAACGAGAAGTCGTACGGGGCGTCGGTCCTCGGGTGCGGGAACCTGTAGCGGCGGTCGTCCCCTTCCTCGGCGAGCCTGTCCAGCAGCGGCCCGCCGGGATACGGGATGCCGAGCACGCGCGCGACCTTGTCGAACGCCTCGCCCGCGGCGTCGTCGAGCGTCTGCCCGAGCAGCCGGTACGCCCCGTAGCGCTCGACCAGAATGACGTGGCTGTGCCCGCCGGACGCCACGAGGCACATAAACGGCGGCTCGAGCTCGGGGTGCGCGAGGTAGTTCGCGCTGACGTGGCCCTCGATGTGGTTGACGGCGACGAGCGGGACGCCCAGCGCGTACGCCAGCGCCTTCGCGTAGCTCACGCCGGTCAGCAGCGCGCCGACGAGTCCGGGGCCGTGCGTCACCGCGACGGCGTCGATGTCCGAAAGCGCCAGGTTCGCGCGCGTAAGCGCCTCGTCGACGAGCGGGTCGAGCGCCTCGACGTGCATGCGCGACGCGATCTCCGGCACGACGCCGCCGAACAGCGCGTGCCGGTCGATCTGCGAGAGGATGCAGTTCGCGAGAATCTCGCGCCCGTCTCGCACGATCGCGACCGCGGTCTCGTCGCAGCTGGTCTCGATCGCGAATATCGTCATACGAACCGCCTCCCGAAGCGCGCGCCGAACAGCGCGAGCGGCACCGCGCCGACGAGCACGCCCGCGCGCACCGCGACGACCGCCGCGAAATCCGAGAAGAACCGCTCCGGCATGAGCCGGATCAGCAGATCCGTGCCGGGGTTCAGCCGCCACAGGTCGTTTGCGAACAGCGCGCGGTGGAACGCGTCGAAGGCCCCGGTGAAGTCGATCGCCGCCCAGACGCCGAGCGCGATGAGCGGCAGGACGAGCAGCAAAAGCCCGGCCAGCGAGCCGAACAGCGCGCCCCCGCCGCGGGAGAGCCACAGCCCCGCGGCCAGCAGCGCGACCGCCGCGGCGAGCAGCGCGTTCCGGACCGCGCGCAAAAGCCCGAACAGCCGGAACACGTCCTTCATATGCAGCTTCTCGACGTCGTTGAGCGGCGCATCGTCGAGCGCGGATTCGTCGCCGGAGAGGTAGGCGGCGAGCTGACCGTCGATCGCGGTCATCTCCTCGAGCGTCAGCCCGGCATCGTCCGGCAGGCCGTTTGCAAGCTGCAATTCGCGGTACAAGGAAGCGCTCGTGCCGCTCGTCTCGACGACCGTCAAAAGCGCCGCCGCGAACAGCAGAAAAAAACCGACCGAAGTCAGAACGCGCGAAAGGACGCTCACGGGCCTTTTCTCATCAGCACCGCGCGCGCCGGCGACGCCTCCAGCCCCACCAGCGGAAGCGGCAGGCACAGAAGCTCGTACCACCCCTCGTCCACCCCCTCCAGCCGCAGATTTTCGAGAATCCACGCGCCGCCCCCGAGCAGCGCCGTGTGCGATTCGGATTCCGACTCCGGTCTGCCGATCGACAGCGTCGACGTGCCGACGAGCCGGACGCCCTTCGAGATCAGCGCCCGGGCATCGTCCGCCGAAAGCCCCGAAAACGCGCCCTTCAATAGGACTCTCTCGGTTCCCTCCGGAACAGACTCCGGTCGGAAATCGCCTTGCACGCCGATCACGAGCGCCGGCCCGTTCAGAATTTCCAGCGGCGCCCGGTCGACGGTAAGCCCGCCTTCGAGATAGTGCCTCGGCGCGTCGAGGTGCGTGCCGCAGTGCGCGCCCATCGAAAAGCGCGAGAGGTTGTATCCGTCCCCGGGCAGTTTCTTCTGCCACGCGGCGGAAAACCCCTCGTCGGCCGAATACACGCCCATGCCCATTTCGACGGGCCGCGTGATGTCTGCAAATTTTCTCATTCCGCGAGCATCTGGAGGTACGCGGTGACGAAGCCCTCGAGCTTCCCGCCCATGACGGCGTCGACGTCCCCCATCTCGTAGCCGGTGCGCAGATCCTTGACGAGCGTGTACGGCTGGAACACGTAGGAGCGTATCTGGCTGCCCCACTCGATCTTCTTCTGCTCGCCCTTGATGTCGCCCATCTGCTCGACCCGCTGCTTCTCCTTCAGCTCCGCGAGCTTCGCGCGCATCATGCGGAAGCACGTCTCCTTGTTCTGCACCTGCGAGCGCTCGTTCTGGCACTGCACGACGACGCCGGTCGGCAGATGGGTGATGCGCACCGCCGAGTCCGTGCGGTTGACGTGCTGCCCGCCGGCGCCGGACGCGCGGTAGGTGTCGATGCGAATCTCCTCCGGGCGGATCTCGACCTTGCCGTCGTCCTCGATGACCGGGGCGACGTCGAGCGACGCGAACGACGTGTGCCGCCGCGCGTTCGAGTCAAACGGCGAGATGCGCACCAGCCTGTGCACGCCGCGCTCGCACTTGAGGTAGCCGTAGGCGTAGTCGCCCGCCACCTCGAACGTCACGGATTTGACGCCCGCCTCGTCGCCGTCGAGCATGTCGAGCTCGCGAATTTTGAAGCCCATGCGCTCGGCGTAGCGCGCGTACATGCGGTAGAGCATCTCGGCCCAGTCCTGCGCCTCGGTGCCGCCCGCGCCCGCGTGCAGCGAAAGCAGCGCGTTCAGGCCGTCGTACTCGCCGTTGAGCAGCGTCGTGAGCTTCAAAGCCTCGAGTTCCTCGCGAACGTCCGCGATCTCCTGCCGGATTTCCGGGGCCATCGACGAATCGTCCGCCTCCTCGGCGAGCTCCATCAGCACCTCGATGTCGTCCGCGCGCGCGGAGAGCGCCTCGAAGTGGCGAACCTTCGCCTCGGTCCGATGCGAAAGCGCGCTGACCCTCTGCGCGCGCTCGAGGTTGTCCCAGAAGCCGGAGGACGCCATGTCCTCCTGGTATTCGATCAGGTCTTCCCGCAGCCTGGCGACGTCAAAGTGAGTCACCTGCCTCTGCGATCATCTTCCGAATGGCCTGCATGTCCTGCCTGAAGCCTTCCATCTCAATCACAAAATCACCGTCCTTATTATATCCGGAGCGGACCCGTTACGCGCTCTCGACCTTGCCGCAGCAGTTCTTGTACTTCTTGCCGCTTCCGCACGGGCAGGGGTCGTTGCGCCCGACCTTCTTGTCGGCCTTGGCCTGCCTCTTGACCGGCTCCTCGCCGTGCGTGGCGGCGACGGGCTGGGCAACCTGCTTGCGCTCGACGGGCTGGCGCGTGATGACGGTGAAGTAGAGCCGCTTGAGCGTGTCCTCCTGGATCATGCGGATCATTTCCTCGAACATCTCGAAGCCCTCGAACTTGTACTCGACGATCGGGTTGCGCTGCGCGATCGCGCGCAGGCCGATGCCGTCGCGGAGCTCGGTCATCGCGTCGATGTGATCCATCCAATGCCGGTCGACCGCGCCGAGCAGCGCGACGCGCTCGAACTCGCGCATGTCGAGCTTGTTCTCCTCCCACATCCTCTCGCGCTGCTCGTAGATCTTCTGCGCGCGGCGGTCGAGCGCCTCGGAGAACTCCTTTTTCGTCCGCTGCCGGAGGGCGTCGAACACCTCGCGGGCGCCGCCGCGGTCGACGCAGATGTGCTCGAGGTGCTCCGAAAGCCCGTCGACGTCCCAGTGGTCGGGCTGCGACTCGTCCGGCGCGAAGC
>JAAYZL010000094.1 GCA_012514855.1 Clostridiales bacterium | reverse complement strand
CCCCAGCCGGGGATGCGGAAGCGGAACGCGCGGTCGAGCCGCTGCCAGTCGCCCTGCATCAGGATGCCCCCGCGCTGGAGGTTGTGCTCGACGATCTCGCCGTCCTTGGCGTGGACGTGGAAGATCCGGTCGCCCAATTCGTCGATGAAGTTCTCGACGCGCAGCCCCAGGTAGATCAGGTTCGCCGGGTCGAGGTTGTAGCCGAAGTTCGGATGCCCGCCGAGCAGCTCGACGGCGCGCTTGGCCGTGTGGATGTCGTACACCATGTTGTTCGGGTGCGGCTCGACCGCGAACTTCACGCCGTACTCCCTGAACCTCTCCATGATCGGGAAGAAGACCTCGGCGAACTCGCGCTCCATCCTCTCCCAGCCGTCGGCGCAGGGGAACGGGAAGTAGCGGCCCCAGTTCGTCACGCCCGTGAACCCGTTGACGACCGGCACCTCGAGCGCGTTGGCCGCCTGCGCGGTCTTCAACAGGTTCTCGATGCCGTAGCGGACCTTCTCCTCCTTCGTGCCGGGGCAGAGCTTGTCGGTGTCCTCGGTGTGCGGGCCGAGGATGAGCAGCGAATCCGCGTGGTTCGAGAGCGCGGAGATGCCCACGCCGTATCCGGCGAGCGTCTTTTTGAGCGCCTCCGCCCTTCCGGGCTTGAGGATCTCGTCGAAATTGAACTGATCGCAGCCGCTGTACGCCGGAATTTCCATCATCTCGTAGCCGTGGCCGACCATGATCTTCGCCACTTCCTCGAGCGACAGGTGGGCGTAGTTGGCCGCAAAGAAACCGAGCTTCATATGGCATTCCCTCCTTCCCTATGTGCGCATGACCTTCAGGGGCCCGAATTCCTTGCGCGTGCGAACCAGCACGTCCGTGTAGTGGCGGTTGTAGGTGCAGCAGCCGATCTCGCGCTGGCGGATGAGCAGCTCCAGGCAGTTGTCGCACAGCGTGCACCACTTGATCTCGTCCTCGCGCCCCTCGCGCAGCTTCTTGGGCAGCAGCGGGTCGGCGAAGGACTGCCTTCCCAGCGCGATCATGTCCACCTTGCTTTCGGAGATGAACTTCGAGCCGTAGAAGAACATCGAGTTTTTCTCCGGCTCCGCGGCCAGGCAGCCGTTCTTGCCGTTGCGGAACACGGAGTAATTGCTGCCGATGACCGCGGCCTTTTTCGCGGCCTTCTTGAACTCCTTCGCCCACGTCGGGTGGAGGAAGGCGAAATACGGCGCGTGCTTGTCGGCCTGCGTGATGGCGGTCGTGATCGACGGGCTGCCGCCGGACTGCACGAAGTACTGCGCGCCGCGCTCCTCGAGCCCGCGGATCAGGTCGAGCGGCTCCGTCAGGTCGATGATCGGCGAATCCGGCCCCTCGGTTCCGAAGCCGCCGGGGAAGCCCTCCCAGGCGGAAATCTTGGAGCCGATCAGGAAGTTCGGGTCGCCGATGTCGCGGCTGATGCGCTCGTACAGGTCGAACGCGAAGCGGCGGCGGTTTTCCCACGCCCCGCCATACTTCCACTTGCGGTCGTTGTAGGGGCGCAGAATCTGGCTGCCGAGGTAGCCGTGGCAGAGCTTCAGGTCGATGCCGTCCGCGCCCACGTCGCAGGCGATGCGCGCGGCGAGCACGAACTGGTCCATGATCCTGTCCACTTCCTCCTCGCTGAGCAGCTCGCCGCCGAAGCCGGGCAGCGGCTTGACGGTCACGCGGCGCGAGAAGTCCGGATGGCTCAATTCGCCCGAGTGCGTGAGCTGGAAGACGAACAGCGCGTCCGGATTGAGCGCCCTGAGCTCCCGGACGAATTTCTCGAGCGGCTTCGCGTTCTTCGGCATGATCGCCAGCTGGTTGAGCCTGCCGCGGCACTCGTCCGTGATGGTGATGGCCTCGAGCGTGACCATGCCCGCCTCGCCGCGGAACAGGTTTTCGTAGCGCTCCACCGTCAACCGCGTGGGGTTTCCGTCGGCGTCCGCGTCGGCGCACTCCATCGCCTGGATGAAAAACCGATTTTTGCACTGCCGGCTGCCGATCTGCAAGGGGCTCAACAGCACATCCCTGTAGTTGTCCATTCTCCAACCTTCCTTCTCAAGCGTTCTCATGGCACGTTTATGGATTGGAACGAAAAAAGGCATGGGCGCGCCGGGGGACCGGCGCACACCCGTTACCCCTATCATAATACAAGAATTTGAACGTGTCAATAGTTAAAGTGGCGCGATTATACGATCTCCGTGCGGAGCTCCTCCGCGGCCCTTGACAGCGCCTCCTCGGGCGTCAGGCGCTTCTCGAGCGCGGCGTGCACGGCGTTGCCGAGGATTCTCTCGAGCACCGCCTCGGAGGTCGGCTCGCTGCGGCCGTTTTTCGGAAGGGAGCGGCGCCGCGCGTGCGCGAACGCCTTGGGGAGAAGCTGATACCACGGGTAGAGCTTGTTCATCTCGCTGCTGTCGAACACCGAGCGGTAGGGAACGATCCGCCCGAGCATCGCGTTGATCATCGTCAGCGACTCCGCGGCGGTCCACTTCGCGAACTCGAACGCGTCGTGTATCTTGTCCGAATAGGGGTTGACCGCGATCGACCAGCCGCCCAGCACGCTCGCGTTTCCGGGCAGGAGCGAAAAGCCCACCCTGCCCGCGATGTTCGAGACCGACCGGTCCTCCAACCCGCTGGCGTGGTCGGAGTAGAGGCACATCATCGCCGCGTCGCCGCGCGCGAACTGCGCGAATTGCTCGTCCCACCAGTAGAGCGGCGCCTCCGAGCAGGCGTATTTGAAGCTCTCGAGGTATTCCCTGAGCGCGGAAACGCACTGCGGGCGGTCGAACACGACCTTCCCGTCCTCGAAGAGGTTGCCGCCCGCCGCCCACAGCCGGGGCAGGAATTCGCAGACGGCGCCGGAGGAGTTCATCGCGCCCAGCGTCGTCCCGTATTTCGTCTCGGACTCGTGGTTGTATTTCCGGGTGAAGAACCGGGCGATCTGGTTGTATTCCCGCCAGGTCTCGGGAACGCGCAGCGCGCACTTCGTCCTCTCGAAGAACATGCGCTGGTTGCGCAGCTCCTCGAAGAGGTCCTTCCTATAGAAGAGAATCTGCACCGCGAAGCTGAACGGCAGCGCGTAGAGGCGGTTTCCGAAATAGCAGTGCTCGTTGAGCACGTCGCCGGAGAACATGTGCTGAAGCGCCATGTCGTCGGGATAGTGGTCGGTCAGGTCGTGCAGATACCCCATGAGCGCCAGTTCCTTGAACCACTCGATGCCGAAGGTGAACAGGTCGTAGTCCCCGGAGGGCACGCCGCGGTGGATCTCCTGCAGCACCTGGTTGTACGGGACCTGGTTGAGCTCGAAGTCGATGCCCGTCGCGCGCCGGAAGTGGCTCATCAGCGACTTGATCGAGTGGCTGGACGGCGAATCCGTGGTGAGCACCCGAATTTTCCGGTGTATGCTGGCGCTCTGGCAGTGCGCCGCGGCAAAGCCGTGGTGATGCGTGCAGGGAACCGTGATGTTCCTGCCGCCGTTCGGCCCGCTCGCGATGATGTCGCACAACAGGCCCAGCGCGGCGCGCGCCATGCGCGTGTACGGCAAGAGCAGGATGTTGTCCCGCTCGCTCTCGGTCGTCGCCCAGTCCTCCGCGTCCATCGCGATCAGCCGCGGCCGGTCCGGCGCCGGGCGCGCCGCGACCGAGAGCACGCACTCCGCGCCCTCCCGAAGCGCGCTGTCGGTCGTGTAGATGAGCTTCGGCGGCCTCTCCATCTCCAGCAGCCGTATCGCCGCGCGCATCGCGCTTTCCTTGTTGCTGTTCACGGTTTCGATGTAATTCGTCTCGATCGTGCGCCGCTCCCTGCGCATCGCGTCTATGTAGGCGTCCACACACTCCTTGTCGAAGGAGAACTCCTGCGGCCCGGCGATGATCGCCATGCCCGGGCAGCCCTCCTTAAGCCGCTCCTGTATGTCGCCCGCGAGCGCGGAGCGCACCTCCATCTCGACCGAGGTCGTGCGGTAGCCGTTGACGCGGCGGTGGATGAACACCATCGAAAGCCCGCTCTCGGCCATGCGCGCGAAGAACTCCGTGTTGTGCGGCTGGCAGGTGAGCAGAATGACGCCGTCCTGCCCGGTCATCTTCGCCTGTTCGAGAAGCTGGCACTCGCGCGCGGGGATATCCCCGCTGACGTGCAGCGAGGCGGTCAGCCCCTTCTCCGTCGCGCGGCGGTCGATTTCCTCATAGATTTTCGCGTACGCGCGCGTCGTCACGTCGGGCAGGATGACCGCGATGCGATCCGTGCGGTGCGACTTCAGGCTCCGGGCGTTGAAGTTCGGCTTGTAGCCCAGCTCCTCCATCGCCTGCTGCACGCGCTTGATCTTCTCGCTGCTGACGGATTTCGAGCCGTTCAGCACGTTCGAAACCGTGCCGTGCGAGACCCCCGCCAGCCTTGCGACATCCTTCATCGTAGCCACAGAAATCCTCACTCCCTCCCGGGCGGCAATGGACAAAACCATCATACCACGATCACCCTCGACAGGACAAGTATATCTCGATGCAAAATACGGGTTTTTTATTCGTTCCTATTGCAATTTTCAAAACGATGATATATAATTTATTTTGGAACGAATCATTTTTGCAATTGTACGATTCACGAAGACATTGTCTTGACGTTGTCTTGACATTGTCCCGGAGGTG
>JAAYZL010000559.1 GCA_012514855.1 Clostridiales bacterium | reverse complement strand
CGCGCATTTTTCGGGAGCCAACGCTTGCGTTGGTGGAGAAAAAGGCTCACCCGCCCGACCTTCGCCCGGAAATTTGTGAAAATTTCAGAAGGTCGGCTCTCTGCGCGTAAAAAACGAAGTTTTTTAACGCAAACGGAGGCAGTCCGGGCACAGCCCCTCGAACACGGTGATGTGCCGGTCGATCCGGAAGCCGGTATCCTCCGAGAGCATCCGGTCGAGCTCCTCGCGGTACTGCACGGGCGCGTCGCATACCCTGCCGCAGCGCCTGCACAGCAGGTGGTAGTGTGGCTCCGTCCGCCAGTCGAACCGGTCGACGCCGGGCATCTCGACGTGGCGGACCTCGCCGTTCTCCACCAGGAGATTCAGGTTCCGGTAGACCGTTCCCCGGCTGATCTTCGGGTTCTGTTCCCGGACGAGCAGGTAGAGCCGGTCGGCGGAGGGGTGCTCGCGGCTCGCCCGAACCGCTTCGAGGACGACCTTCCGCTGCGGGGTGCTTCGCTGGCGCTTCATGGGGCACGCTCCAAGGATTATTCTAGCCTATTGTACTCGAAAGCGTCGCCTTTATCAAGCCGTTGTTGTCGAGCTTCGCGAGCTCCGCCGCCTTGTCCGGGCAGAGGCCCAGCGCCTCGATCAGGCGGCGCCCGTACTCGGGATCGGCCTTCAGCGCGTGCACGGCGTGGCGGTACTTGATGTTCTCGGTGACCGGCGCCATGTCCGCGGCGGTGTTCTCGATGAGAATCTGCTTCTTCTCCTCGGTCAGCACGCGCCAGAGGTTTCCGCCGGCGCGGAAGCAGTCGTCGGTCGGGTCGTCCTTCGGGTCGTAGCGCCACATCGCGCCCTCGAGCTCCATCGGCGGCTCGGCGACCTCGGGCTGCGCGGTCCAGTATCCGGCGCTGTTCGGCGTGTACGCGGGGGCACAGCCGTAGTTGCCGTCCACGCGCATCGCGCCGTCGCGGTGGTACATGTTGACCTCGCACTTCGCGCGGTTGACCGGGATCAGGTTGTGGTTGACGCCGAGGCGGTAGCGCTGCGCGTCGCCGTAGGAGAACAGGCGGCCCTGCAGGAAGCGGTCCGGCGAGAAGCCGATGCCGGGAACGACGTGCGCCGGCGTGAACGCGGCCTGCTCGACCTCGGCGAAGTAGTTCTCGGGGTTGCGGTTCAATTCCAGCACGCCGACCTCGATCATCGGGAACTCCGCGTGCCGCCAGATCTTCGTGATGTCGAACGGGTTCTCGTAGTGGTTCTTCGCCTGTTCCTCGGTCATGACCTGTATGTACATCCGCCACTTCGGGAAGTCGCCCTTCTCGATGGCCTCGAACAGGTCCTTTCCGTGGAACTCGCGGTCCATGCCGTTGATTTGGGCGGCCTCCTCGTTCGACAGGTTCCTGATGCCCTGCGCCGTCTTGAAGTGGAACTTGCACCACACGCGCTCGTTCCTCTCGTTGTAGAGCGAGAACGTGTGCTCGCCGAAGAAGTGCATGTTGCGGAACGTCGCGGGGATGCCGCGGTCGGACATCACGACCGTGATCTGGTGGAAGCACTCCGGGAGCAGCGTCCAGAAATCCCAGTTGTTCTGCGCGGAGCGGCGGCCGGTCTTGGGGTCGCGCTTGACGGCGCGGTTCAGGTCGGAGAAGTTGTGCACGTCGCGGATGAAGAACGTCGGGGTGTTGTTGCCGACGAGGTCCCAGTTGCCATCCTCGGTGTAGAACTTGACGGCGACCCCGCGGATATCGCGCTCGCAGTCGGCCGCGCCGCGCTCGCCGGCGACGGTGGAGAAGCGCAGAAACAGCTCCGTCTCCTTGCCCTTCTGCAGCGCCTTCGCCTTCGTGTACTGCGAGATGTCGTGCGTGACCGTCAGCTTTCCGTACGCGCCCCAGCCCTTCGCGTGCATCCGGCGCTCCGGGATCACCTCGCGGTCGAAGTGAGCCAGCTTTTCGAGGAACCAGACGTCCTGCAGCAGCATCGGCCCGCGCTTGCCGGCGGTCGCGACGTCCTGGTTGTTCGGTACCGGTGCGCCGAATGCAGTGGTCAGCTTCTTCTTCGTCATTGCGCTTCTCCTTCGTGGTCAGGGCTTTGCGGCCGCATGCGCCGCGCCGTG
>JAAYZL010000558.1 GCA_012514855.1 Clostridiales bacterium | reverse complement strand
GCGATCGGCATGGTGAACGGCAAGGCGAAGCTGCTCCGCGACGACTACTGCGACGGGCTGGGCGCGTGCCTGCCCTCGTGCCCGACCGGGGCGATCTCGTTTGTCGAGCGCGAGGCGGACGCCTTCGACGAGGAGGCGGTCCTGGAGAACAAGCGTCGCACGGCCGAGGCGCAGGTTCCGCGCGGCTGTCCCGGCAGCCGGGCGAGGTCGATGAACCGCGCGCGTCCCGCCGAGCCGGTCGCCGGGACGGAGATTCCGTCGCAGCTTCGGCAGTGGCCGGTGCAGATCAAGCTCGTGCTGGTCAACGCGCCCTATTTCGACGGCGCGAACCTGCTTGTCGCCGCCGACTGCGCGGCCTACGCCTACGGCAACTTCCACCGCGATTTCATGCGCGGCAAGATCACGCTCGTCGGCTGCCCGAAGCTCGACGGCGTCGACTACTCCGAGAAGTTCGCCGAGATACTGCGCCGGAACGAGATCAAGAGCGTGACGGTCGCGCGGATGGAGGTTCCCTGCTGCGGCGGCATCGAACAGGCGGTCAAGGCGGCGCTGCAGAAGAGCGGAAAGTTCATCCCCTGGCAGGTCGTCACGATCTCGACCGACGGACAGATTCTCGACTGACACTTTTGATTATCTTAACAGGAGGTTTTTCCAATGAATGAGATGTTCTGTTTCCAGTGTGAGCAGACCGCCGGTCGCGTCGGCTGCATGGGCCGCGCGGGCGTCTGCGGCAAGAGCGCCGACACGTCGAACCTGCAGGACGAGCTTACCGGCGCGCTGGTCGGTCTGGCACGCGCCGCCTACGGCAAGAAGCCGCCGGCATCCGCGACCGCGGCGATGATCGACGCCCTGTTCATGGCCGTCACGAACGTCAGCTTCGACGACGACGCGATCGGCCTCGAGGTCGAGCGCGTGCGCAGGGAGACCGCGATGCTGGCTCCCCGCTGCTCGGGCTGCTGCGGAAGCTGCGGCGGCGGCGCGAGCGACTACGGGATGCCGGAGCTCTGGAATGCGGACGAGGACATCCGGTCGTTGAAATCCCTGATACTGTTCGGCCTGCGCGGCATGGCGGCCTACGCGCACCACGCGATGGTGCTCGGAAAGACCGACGATACCGTAAACGGCTTTTTCTTTGAGGGCATGCACGCGATCGGCGAGGAACTCGGCATGGACGAGCTGCTCCCGCTCGTTCTCAAGCTCGGCAACGTCAACCTGCGCTGCATGGAGCTGCTCGACGAGGCGAACACCGGCCACTACGGAACGCCCGTCCCGACCGTCGTCCCGCTGATGGTCGAAAAGGGGCCGTTCATCGTCGTCAGCGGCCACGACCTGCGCGATCTCGAGCTCTTGCTGCAGCAGACCGAGGGGAAGGGCGTCAACATCTACACGCACGGCGAGATGCTGCCCGCGCACGCCTATCCGAAGCTCAAGGCGTAT
This sequence comes from Clostridiales bacterium, assembly GCA_012514855.1. The sequence continues at coordinate 3,869 of JAAYZL010000558.1, read as the reverse complement.
CCGCACCTGAAGGGCAACTTCGGCACCGCGTGGCAGAACCAGCAGAAGGAGTTCAAGGACATGCCCGGCGCGGCGCTGTTCACGACGAACTGCCTGATGCCGCCCAAGGACAACTACCGCGACCGCGTGTTCACGACGGCGCTGGTCGGCTACCCCGGCCTCGTCCACATCGGCGCGGACAAGAACTTCGCGCCGGTCATCGAAAAGGCGCTCGAACTCGGCGGCTACAGGGAGGACACCGCGTTCACCGGCATCAACGGCGGCGCGCAGGTCACGACCGGCTTCGGCCACGGGACGGTTCTCTCGGTCGCGGACAAGGTGGTCGACGCGGTGAAGGCCGGCGCGATCAAGCACTTCTTCCTGGTCGGCGGCTGCGACGGCGCGCGCCCCGGACGCAACTACTACACCGACTTCGTCGCGAAGACGCCCAAAGACACCGTCATCCTGACGCTCGCCTGCGGCAAGTTCCGCTTCAACGACCTCGACATCGGCTCGATCGGGGGGCTGCCGCGCATCATGGACATGGGCCAGTGCAACGACGCCTACTCGGCGATCCGCGTCGCGGTCAAGCTCGCGGAGGTGTTCGAGTGCGGCGTCAACGACCTGCCGCTGACCCTGGTTCTCTCCTGGTACGAGCAGAAGGCCGTCTGCATCCTCTTGACGCTGCTCGCGCTCGGCATCAAGAACATCTACCTCGGGCCGACGCTTCCGGCGTTCGTCTCGCCGAACGTGCTGAATTACCTCGTCGAGAACTTCAACATCTCGCCGATCAGCACGCCGGAGGAGGATTTGAAGAAGATACTCGGGTAAACAAAATGAAAGCCGCTCGGTTTTTCGCCGGGCGGCTTTGCTTTGTCGTCTAATCCGCGTTCAGGTCGATGAGCTTCGCGGTGATCCCCGGAAGGCGGTTCAACTCCACGACGAGCCGCTCGACCTCCTCCCGCTCGCCGCAGGGCTGCAGCACGATTAGCCCGTCGTTCGCGCACGCGCCCTCGCTCGCCTCGTGAAGCCCCAGCCGCGCTTTGATCCTGCAGCCGTTTGCCGTGAGCGCCTCCTGGAAATTCACGGCGTTCCCGACCCGATTGTCCATCCGTATGCCGATGACGTAGTAGCAGGACATCGATGTTCTCCTCCTTGACGGTTCATTCCCACTCTATCGTTCCCGGAGGCTTCCCCGTTATGTCGTACACGACGCGGTTGACCCCCGGCACTTCCCCGATGATGCGGCTGACGCACCTCTTGAGCACCGGGTACGGGATTTCCGCGGCCTCGGCGGTCATCGCGTCGTCGGAGATCACCGCGCGAAGCGCGACGCAGTGCGCGTAGGTGCGGCCGTCGCCCATGACGCCGACGGTCTGGACGCCGGTCAGAACGGCGAACGACTGCCAGATCTCGCGCGCGAGGCCGGCCTTCTCGAGCTCCTCGCGGTAGATCGCGTCGCAGAGCCTGAGCGTATCGAGCCTCTCCCTGGTGAGCTCGCCGATCACGCGCACGCCGAGGCCCGGGCCGGGGAACGGCTGCCGCCAGACCATGTGCCCGGGAATGCCGAGCGCCTCGCCAACCTTGCGCACCTCGTCCTTGAACAGCCACCGGAGCGGCTCGACGAGGTTCTCCTTCCTGAACAACGATTCTTTTGGAAGTCCGCCGACGTTGTGGTGGCTCTTGATCGTCGCGGAGCCGCCCATGCCGCTCTCGATGCGGTCGGGGTAAATCGTGCCCTGCAGGAGGAACTCGGCGCCGGTCTTTCTCGCCTCCTCCTCGAACACGCGCATGAACACCTCGCCGATGATCTTGCGCTTGCGCTCGGGCTCCGTCACCCCCCTGAGCGCCCCGAGGAAGCGCTCGGACGCGTCGATGTGGATGACGTTCAGCCCCAGGTGGTCGCGGTAGGTCTGCATGACGCTCTCGGCCTCGCGGAGTCTCAAGAGGCCGTGGTCGACGAACACGCAGGTCAATTGTCCCGGCTTCAGCGCGCGGTTCGCGAGCGTGCAGGCGACCGACGAATCGACGCCGCCGGAGAGCCCCGCGACGACCTTGCCGCCCCCGACCTGCGCGCGAATCTCGCCGAGCATCGTCTCGATCATGTCCTCGGCGCGGTAGTCGCCGCGGCAGTTGCAGATGCCGAGCACGAAGTTGTCGAGCATCTTCACGCCCTCGGCGGTGTGGCGGACCTCGGGATGGAACTGGACGCCGTAGAGTCCCTTCTCCGGAGAGGAAAACGCCGCGACCGGGCAGTTTAACGTTTACGCGTCGATCCGGAATCCCTCGGGCATGCGGTCGACGCGGTCGGTGTGGTTCATGAACACCGCCGTCTCGCGCGAAACGCCGTCGAACATCGGGCAATCCTCCGTATGGAGCACCGCGTGGCCGTACTCGCTGACCGCCGCGTGCTCGACGGTTCCGCCGAGCACGTAGTTGATCAGCTGCATGCCGTAGCAGATGCCGAGCACCGGGACGCCCAGCTCGAAGATCTCCCTCCCGAGCCTCGGCGCGCCTTCGTCGTAGACGCTGTTCGGGCCGCCGGTCAGGATCACCCCCTTGAGCGATTCGTCCGCCCAGCCCGAAACCGGCGCCGCGTAGTTCAAAATCTCGCAGAATACGCCGGACTCGCGCACGCGCCTGCCGATCAACTGGTTGTACTGGCCGCCGAAATCCAGGATCACAATTTTCTCTAGCATTCCTCTTCCTCCGCACGCAGTATTGCCGCGCCGATCAGCCCCACAAACAGCGGATGGGGCCGGTTCGGCCTCGATTTGAATTCGGGATGGAACTGCACCCCGACGAACCACGGGTGGTCGACGAGCTCGACGGCCTCGACGAGGTTGCGGTCGGGGTTCACGCCCGCCATGCGCATCCCCTTTTCCTCGAAGGGCTTCAAAAACTCGTTGTTGAACTCGTAGCGGTGCCGGTGGCGCTCGACGATCTCGTCCGCGCCGTACAGCGCGTACATCTTTGAACCCGGGTTGAGCTTGCAGCGGTACGCGCCCAGCCGCATCGTGCCGCCGGTCCGCTCGAGGCCGCGCTGCTCGCGCATGACGTCGATGACCGGGTATTGCGTGCCCGGATCGAACTCGGTCGACGAGGCCCCGGCCATGCCGGCGACGTTTCGCGCGAACTCCATGACCGCGATCTGCATGCCGAGGCAGATGCCCAGATACGGGATCATGTGCTCCCTCGCGTAGCGCGCGGCGACCATCTTGCCCTCGATGCCGCGGTTCCCGAACCCGCCCGGCACGAGTATGCCGTGCACGTCCCCGAGCGCGGCGTCGACGTCGGCCCCGGGGTTCGTCAGGTCGTCGGCCAGCACCCACTTGATGCGCACGCGCGCGCGGTTCGCGATGCCGCCGTGCCGAAGCGCCTCGACGACGGACAGGTACGCGTCGTGGAGCTGGATGTACTTGCCGACCAGCGCGATCACGACCTCGCGCTCCGGGTGCTGCGAGCGCTCGACGAGCTCCTCCCAATCCCGGAGGTCGGGCTTGCGGATCGGCAGCGAGAGCGCCTCGCACGCCTTGTCGGCGAACCGCTCGCGCTCGAGCATCAGCGGCACCTGATAGAGCGACTCCGCGTCCAGGTTCTGGATGATGTACTTCGCCGGCACGTTGCAGAACAGCGACAGCTTGTTCTTCATCTCCTGCGGCACGGGATAGTCGCTCCGGCAGACGAGCATGCCGGGGTGTATGCCCATCGACTGCAGCTGCTTGACCGAGTGCTGCGTCGGCTTCGTCTTCAATTCCTGCGAGCTCTTCAGATACGGGATCAGCGTCACGTGGATGAACAGCGTGCGCTCGCGCGGCACTTCCCATTGAAATTGGCGGATGGCCTCGATGAAGGGTTGCCCCTCGATATCGCCGACCGTTCCGCCAATC
>JAAYZL010000557.1 GCA_012514855.1 Clostridiales bacterium | reverse complement strand
CCTCTATGTCCGGCGGTACAGCGACAGGAAGCACCGGCGCGTCCGATGGCGCGAGGTCTACCGCCACGCGCAGGAGGCGCTCAACACCATCGGGCTCAAGATCGACCTGAAGCGCCCGATCGGGGGGTTCTCGGTCGCGGAGCGCCAGCAGATCGAGATCGCCAGAGCCATTCACGAGGACGCGAGAATTCTGATCCTGGATGAACCTACCTCCGCGCTGAACGACAAGGAAATAGACATCCTGATGAACTGCATCGCCGATTTGCGGTCGCGGGGTGTGAGCGTGGTGATGATCACGCATAAAATCGAGGAAATCATGCGCATCGCGGACCGCGTGGTCGTGCTCCGGGACGGGCACGCCGTGGCGGAATGCCTCGTCGGCGAGATCGACAAGGACGGATTGGTCGCGCTGATGGTCGGCCGCAAGATCGTCGACATGTATCCCGAAAAGACCAATTCCCCGGGCGAGACCTGCCTGTCGGTCGAGCGGCTGGAGACCGACTTTTTGAAGGGCGTCCGGTTTGACCTGCGCCGGGGGGAGATACTCGGAGTTTACGGATTGATGGGCTCCGGCCACCTGGAGCTCGGGGAGGCGCTGTTCGGGTGCAACCCGAAGACGAGGGCCTCGATCCGCCTGAACGGGAAGGCCGTCCAGCTCGGAAGCCCGGCGAGGTGCATGCGAATGGGCATCGCCTTTCTGCCGAGCGACCGCAAGTCCGAGGGGCTGGTGCTCATGCACAGCGTCCGGGAGAACATCATGACGCCGACCTACCAGACGCTCGGCGCGAGCCGCGCCGTTCACCCCCGCAGCGAGATGGACATCGCCGGGAAGTGGATTCGGAGTCTGGCGATCAAGACGCCCGGCATCAACACGAAGGCGGAGTCGCTCTCCGGCGGCAACCAGCAAAAGGTGGTGCTCGCAAAGTGGCTGGAGGTCGAGCCCGGGATCATCATCCTGAACGACCCCACCCGCGGAATCGACGTCGGGGCCAAGGCCGAAATCTATCGGCTCATCAACAAGCTCACCGAACAGGGCAAGTCCGTCGTCATGATTACCTCGGAGATGCCGGAGTTGCTCGCGATGTCCGACCGCGTACTGGTGATGCACGAGGGAAAGCAGGTGGGTCTCTTTGAAAGGGACGCGCTTACGCAGATCAATATTGTAACGGCGGCGATTGGAGGCGCGGAATGATGGAGGACGGCAAGCGGGGCATCGCGCGGGTCTGGGGAAGGATCAAGGGCGTGGAGTTTCTTCCGCTCATCATGGCATACATAATTCTGTGCGTCTTCTTTTCGCTCACCTCAAGGCACTTTCTCGTGTTCAAGAACTTCATGAACATCTTCCTGAACGCGGCGATCATGGGAATCCTGACGCTCTCGACGACGCTCGTGCTCTCCGCGGGAAAGATCGACTTTTCGGCGGGCGCGGTCATCGCGTTCGGGTCGTGCCTGATGGGGATCATGCTGCGCGCGGGCATCAGCATTTGGCTGTGCATCCCGGCGTGCCTGGCCGTGTGCGTGCTCACCGGCGTCTACAACGGCGTGATGATCGCCTACGTCGGCCTCAGCCCGTTCATCACGACGCTCGCAGGCATGCAGATGTTCCGCGGCTTCGCGTATTTGATGACGAACGCGCGCTCGATTACGGTGTCCGAGGAGGTGCTCAAATTCGTCGGCCGCCGCTATACCGCGAGCGTGCCGAACGCGGTGTGGCTCCTTTTGCTTCTCGCCGCGCTGTTTGTATGGATCGCGAATCGGACGACGTTCGGGAGAAAGACGATGGTCATCGGCGGGAACGACAAGGTCGCGTTCCTGTGCGGCATCAATGTCCGGCGGCACATATTGAAGCTGTTCATGCTGCACGGCTTCATGGTCGGCATCTCGACGGTGGTCTACACGGGGCAGCTCGGTGCCGCGCTCCCGACCGCCGCGCAGAACCTGAACTTCCAGTCGATTTCCGCGTGCGTGCTGGGCGGCATATCGCTCTCGGGCGGCAAGGGATCGATCGTGGGCGGCGTGATCGGCGCGATGATGATCGCCACGCTCAACAACGGCATGACCATGCTCGAGCTCAACGCCTACTGGCAGGACGTCGTCTACGGCTTTGTGCTGATCTTCGCCGTGACGATGGACATCCTCAAGAACCGCAGGGCGGCCAAGGCCGCCGCCCGGTAAATCTCCGATAGAAAGGGGCATTTTCTTGCTACTGTACGACGCAAACGCCAGCTTCGGCGTCGACATGGTCAACCACGAGTGCGTGAATCACGAGCGCTTCATCGTGCTCGAGAAGGTGGACATCGCCCCGGACGCCGCGGCGCTGATCCGGCGCATGGACGACTTCGGCGTCGCGCGCGCGGTCGTCTGGCACCGCGCGATGTACGAGCTCGATCCGACGGCCGGGAACCGGAAGCTCGTCGAGGAGGTCGCGCCCTACCGGGACAGGCTCACGCCCTCGCCGGCGATCCTCCCCGCGGTGACCGACCGCGAGTACGCGCCGAATCTGTTCTTTGACGCCATGCGGGCATGCGGGGCCAGGACCGTGCACGCGTTTCCGCTGACGAACCGCTATATCCTCGGGGGCGTCGCGATGGGCGAGCAACTGGCCCTGCTCTGCGAACTGAAGATTCCCGTCTACCTGACGCCCAAGGACGGCTTCGAGCCGATTTACGACGTGCTCCGGGAATTCCCCGACCTCACCGTGATCCTCTACAACATCGGCTGGTGGCCGAGCGCCCGATACGTGTACCCGCTCCTCAACCGGTACAAAAACGTCTGTTTCGAGGTCGGGGACTTCGGCATGCTGCACGGCTACGAGGACGTGTGCGCGCGCTTCGGAAGCGGCAGGATGTTGTTCGGGACGAACTTTCCGACCAACAGCATGGCCGGAGGCCAGTGCTGCCTTGAACTGGCGCGGATCTCCGAGAGCGACAAGGAGAACATCGCCCATGGAAATCTCGAGCGCCTTCTGAGCGAGGTGCGCCTATGATAAACTTTCATCCGGATTACAAGATCATTGACATGCACACGCACATGGGGCTCGAGTATTGCCTATACTACGAGAGCCACGACGCGGACGGCATCGTCCGGTACATGGACGAGGTGGGTATCGAGATGATCCTCTCGGCGCCGGTGGAGGATCTGATGGACGGCTCGAGCCGCCGCGCGCAGATTCACGACGCGATGCGCAGGTACCCGGACCGGATCAAGGGCTACTACTGCGTGAACCCGCAGCTCGGCTACAGCCCCGAGGGGATCGCGGCCGCGTTTCGGGAGCATCCGGGCTATGTCGGATTGAAGTTCCTGCCGGACTATCACCGGGTCAATTTGACCGACGACGTCTATCGCCCCGCATTTGAATACGCCGACCGCGAGCGAATGCTGGTGCTCTCGCACACCTGGGGCGTCTCGATGAACGGGGAGAGCTGCAATTCCGCCGACAAGGTCGTTTCCGTGCTCGACCGCTATCCGAACGTCGTCTTTCTGATGGGCCATTCGTGCCAGGGACAGGTCGACCTGGCCATCGATATCGCGCGCAGCTACCCGAACGCCTACCTCGACCTGTGCGACACCGGCCGGCTTAACGGCGTCGTCGAGAAGATGGTGCGCCTGGCCGGCGCAGAAAAGGTCGTGTTCGGAACCGACGTGCCGATGCAGGGCTTCTGCTTCCAGCTCGGCTGCGTGCTGGGCGCGCGCATCGGCGAGGAGGAGAAGCGGCTGATCCTGCGCGGCAACGCCCTAAGAATCCTGCGGGCGACCGGAAGGGTGAACATTGAATAACAGGAGGGATTCCCGATGCTGAAACCCCGCGTCCGTCCGCGCATCGCGCTGCTCCCCACCGGGCACAAGATCTATTGGGGACAGTTTCCCAACCTCAGGGACATGGGCACGAGGATGTACGAGAAGCTGCTCGCCGGGCTGGAGCGATTCGGCGACGTCGTCAGCCCCGGGCTGGTGGACACCTATGAATCGGCTGTCGAGGCGGCCAAGCTGCTCGCCGCGTCCGACGCGGACATCTTGCTGATCTTCCCGTTCGGCTATACGACCGGCACGATGATCGTGCCCGTGGTGCGCGCGATGAACGTGCCGATCCGCATACTGAACGCGCACGAGGACTCCTCGTACGACTACAAAAACGCCGACACCGAGCTCTACCTGCACCACGAGGGCGCGTGCTGCGTGCCGGAGTATTCCGGGACGCTGGTCTCCCTCGGCAGGAGGTTCCGCGTCATCACCGGCCATTTCGGGGAGTCGCGCTTTTGGGAGGAAATCCGCCGGGACTGCCTCGGCATGGCGGCGGCCACTGCGTTCTCTCGCTGCCGCTTCGGCGTGATCGGCAACACCTACACCAACATGACGGACATGCCGACCGACGAGCACCGCGTGCTGCGCGCGACGGGGCAGCTGCTCGCAAGGCCCGAGGTGGAGGAGATCGAGGAGGCGTGGAAGCGCGTGACGGACGCGCAGGTCGAGGACATGTACCGCCAATTCCGGGAGTTCTACGACGTGGACGAGACGGTGACGGACGCGCATATGTACGAATCCGCGAAGATCGCGGTGGCGTTCGACGAGGTCATCCGCAGGCACGGCATCGACGCCTTCGGCTTTTACTGGTGGGGAGAGAAGCCGTACATGACGGAGCTGCGCGCGCAGTCCGCGCTGGCGGTCTCGCGGTTGGCGGCGCTCGGCATCCCCGGCGTCACCGAGGGGGACATCAAGACCGCGATGGCGATGAAGATACTCGACCTGCTGGGCGGGGGCGGCATGTTCCTGGAGTTCTTCTCCTCCGACTTCGACGAGAACTTCATCATGGTCGGCCACGACGGGCCGAGCAACGTCAACGTCGCGAAGGGGAAGCCGATCCTGCAGAACCTGACGGTCCACCACGGGAAGACCGGCGAGGGGCTGGGCATCGACTTCAACATGGCCGAGGGCCCCTGTACGCTCCTCAACCTGACGCAGTTCGGAACCGACAAGACATTCAAGCTGATCTACACCGTCGGCGAGGTCATCTCCGGCGACATCCTCAACATCGGCAATCCCAACTGCCGCGTGCGGGTGCAAAAGCCGATTCACGCGTTCTTCGACGACTGGTGCCAGCAGGGCCCCGGCCACCATACGGCGCTGGGCGTAGGGGATTTCTCGAAGGAAATCGAGGCGTTTGCGGAGAAGATGGACTTCGCATGCGTCCACATTTGATTTATTCCCTTTTCTGACACAAGGCTCCTCTCGCTCCGGATGACCTTCCGAGTCCTCGAGGATCCTCCATGATTTTTGCCCTAAACTGTATGAATGCCGGGCATGAATAGTAAGCAAAACAGACAGTACAGAAGCCACTGAAAGAGAGACCGGGCCGTAGAGCAGGAATTGCACCGTTACGTGAGGGCACTACAATCTCTCTGCCGGGTTCTGCCGGATCTCAAATCGAAGATCTCTCCCCACTCGTTTCCAAGACGCCCGATCCATCTCACTTGGGTTTTGCAAGGTCATGGTTTTTGCTTAACCTGCTCACCATCGGACGTCAGGTTTGATGCAAGACAGTCACCGTGAAAATGGCGGCTGTTTGTTTTGTGTGGCGGTTTTTGTACTGGAAACATGCGGAACGGGTGTAGATTTGACATATGTGATGAGCCGTGATGCACTTATGCCTTTCAATGGGAAGTAGTGCACGGACTTTTGCTCTACGGCAGCGGGCAATACCGACCTTAGTCTCTAGGCGAATGGGAATTTGCACAAAGCGGGAGAATGAAATCGTTGACGAGTGAGGGAGGAAACGTCGACGACTGGGAAGGAACAAACTGGCGAGGCTCGCGGGGATCAGCGCGCGGGCGCTTCGGTATTACGACGCGTTCGGGCTGCTCTCGCCCGCTCGGATTCGTGCGAACGGATACCGGATTTACGGGCAGAGGAAGGTCGACCGGCTGCAGCAGATTCTCTTTTACCGGGAGCTCGGCGTGACGCTTGAGGAGATCAAGGCGATGCTGTTCTCAAGGGCTTCGACGGACAGGCGACGCTGGAGGGCCGCTTGACGGCCCTGCTCGCCCGGCGGGAGCGGCTGGAGCCGCTGATCGCCAATGTGAAAAAGACCATAAAGTCGATGAAAGGGGAGAGGATCATGAGCGACCGCGAGAAATTCGAGGGGTTCCTTCAGAAGCTGGTCGATGAGAACGAGCGCCGTTCTGCCTCGGCGCAGCCTCCCTTTTGCGGAGGCTGCGCCTGTTTTTGGGATCGGTTCGCACATTCGGCGCATGAGTCGGCATTATTTCCCCATACACGCGGTTGATTCGCGGGCGCCGCCGGTTTATAATGTGGGAAGAAACGGGTACTTGCCTTTATGTAATCGCCGCTTCCCGCCACACGATCGCTGTTTTTGCACTGACATTTCAGACCGTACGCACGATCAGAGAATTTCATAGACCCGACAAGCGCCGACTGACCGAACGATGGGCCACGGTGGAATTTATGAAGGGGGCGCGACCCGTGAAGAGAAAGTGTCTCGCGATTTTGCTGACGCTGTGTTTGCTGTTGCCGCAATTTGCAATGGCGCAGGAAAACCCGGAGCCCACAGCGATACCGGAAGTCATCCTGGAGAGCCCGGCGCCCGAGGATTCCGTGGGGCCGACGGATGCGCCCGAGCCTTCGGGCGATCCGGAAGCGCCTCCTGAGGAACCCACGGAGGAGCCGACGGAGGAACCGACCGAGGGACCGACCGAGGAACCCACCGAGGAGCCAACGGAGGAACCGACAGCGGGGCCAACCGAGGAGCCCATTGAGGAGCCCACCGAAGAGCCGTCTGCTCCGCCGGAGGAACCGGCCCCGGAGCCGGAAGCGCCGCTGTTCTCGAAAGGGTACGCGCGCGCGGACGCGGGCACGGCGG
>JAAYZL010000556.1 GCA_012514855.1 Clostridiales bacterium | reverse complement strand
CGTGCGGCGTGTGCCCGACCTGCGTCGCGCTCAAGGCCGAGAACTCGATGGACGTGCTCGAGATCGACGCGGCGTCGAACAACGGCGTCGACGAGATCCGCGACCTGCGCGAGAAGGTGAACTACCCCCCCGCGACCGCGAAGTATAGGGTATACATCATCGACGAGGTGCACATGCTCTCGACCGGGGCGTTCAACGCGCTTTTGAAGACGCTCGAGGAGCCGCCGCGCCACGCGGTGTTCATCCTGGCGACGACCGAGCCGCAGAAGCTGCCCGCGACGATCCTCTCGCGCTGCCAGCGGTTCGACTTCAAGCGCCTCTCGGCGGACACGATCGTCGAGCGCATGATGGTCGTGCTCGGCGGCATCGGGCGAACGGCGACCGACGCGGCGCTCTCGGAGATCGCGCGCGCGGCGGAGGGCGCGATGCGGGACGCGCTGAGCATTCTGGACGTCTGCCTCTCCTACACCGACGGCGAGGTGGACATCGAGCTCGTCCGCGACGCGCTGGGCACCGCCGGCACGCCGTTTCTGTTCGAGTTCGCGGACGCCCTGATCAGATACGACGCGCGGGCGGCGATTTTGCTGATCGACCGGCTGCTCCGCGACGGGCTCGACGCGCAGGTGTTCGCGCGCGACGTGGCGGGGCATCTGCGGGCGCTCTTGCTCGCGCAGGTCGCCGGCGACGCGCTCGCGGGGCTTCTCGAGTGCACCGGGGAGGACGCGAATCGCTTCCGCGAGCAGGCCGCGCGCGCCGAGCGAAGCCAGCTCTTCCGGCTGACGGAGCTGTTTCTGCGCGCGGAGCCGGACATGAAGTGGGTCGGCAGCCCGCGCGCGCTCCTGGAGCTGCTGGCGGTGCGCGCGTGCCACCCGGAGAGGGAGGAGGACGCATCGCTCGGGGAGCGGATTGCACGCGTCGAGAAGGCGCTCGCGTCCGGCGCCGCGCCCGCGCCGGCGAAGGCCCCCGCGCCGCCGGCCCCGGCAAAGCCCGAGCCCGCGCAAAGGGCCGCCGCAAGGCCCGCCGCGAAGCCCGCGGCCGTGCCGGAGGCGTTTTTGAAGGCGCTCGCGGCGCTCGCGGGCGAAAATCCGTCGCTGCGCAAGGCGCTCGAGGGCATGCGCTTCGTCGGCTTCGCGGACGGCGCGCTCGTCGCCGAGTTCCCGAAGCCGCAGCTGATGTTCATGAAGATGCTCGAGCGCAGGCAGCCGGAGCTCGAAAGGGCGTTCGAGGGCGCGTTCGGCCAGCCGGTGAAGCTTACCATGCGGCTCGAGGGCGAGGCGGCGCCCGCGGCCACGGCGTTCGGCGCGATCGGGGCGACCGGCGCGGCGCGCAGGGCGATCGAGCAGGGCTACGACGTGTTCGGCCGCGAAAACATCGATTTGACGGATTGACGCGGCGCCGCGAAAACATTGATTTGACGGATCGGCGCGGCGCAGGTATAATAGGGGCGTGTTCGCACAAACGCTCAACGGCCATTCTTCACGGTCTTTTCGCGCCATGCCGCGTTGCTTCCCCTTGAAATACGACCCGGTATTCCTGCGGGAAAACGCCTTGCCTGACACGAAAATCCCGCAAACACTGGCCATCTCGGTTTATGTGAACACGCCCACCCATTACCGTGAAAGAGGGATCCATCGATGACGACACTTGTTCGGGAACTGTTTAAATCGCCCCCCGCCCAGCCGGTCGCGAACGTCGCGGTCAGCGGCTGGGTGCGCACGATGCGCGAGTCGAAGAGCTTCGCGTTCGTCGAGCTCAACGACGGAAGCTACTTCAAAAACCTCCAGATCGTGCTGGAGGAGGGTTCGCTCCCGGAGTACCGGGAACTGACGAAGAAGATCTCCGTCGGCGCGGCGGTCGAGGCCACCGGGACGCTCGTCCCGACGCCCGGCATGCAGCAGCCGTTTGAATTGAAGTGCGAGGGGCTGATTGTCGTCGGCGGGAGCCCGAGCGACTACCCGCTGCAGAAGAAGCGCCACACGCTCGAGTACCTGCGCACGATCCAGCACCTGCGCCCGCGCGCGAACCTGTTCCAGTGCGCGTTCCGCGTGCGCTCGGTCGCCGCGCAGGCGGTGCACGGCTTCTTCCACGACCGCGGCTTCGTCTACGTGCACACGCCGATTCTGACCGGCAGCGACTGTGAGGGCGCGGGCGAGATGTTCCGCGTGACGACGCTGGACGCGTGCGACCCGCCGAAGCTCCCCGACGGCTCGGTCGACTTCGACAAGGATTTTTTCGCAAAGCCGGTCGGCCTCACCGTCTCCGGGCAATTGAACGCCGAGTGCCTCGCGCTCGCGTTCCGGAACGTCTACACGTTCGGCCCGACCTTCCGCGCCGAGAACAGCTATACGCCCCGCCACGCGGCCGAGTTCTGGATGATCGAGCCGGAGATCGCGTTCGCGACCTTGAAGGAGGACATGGATTTGCAGGAGGAGATGATCAAATCCGTGCTCTCGACGGTGCTCGAGGAGGCGGGCGAGGAGCTTAATTTTCTCAACAGCTTCGTCGACAAGGGGCTGATCGGGCGGCTCCAGGCCGTGCGCGACGCGGATTTCGCCAGGGTCAGCTACACCGACGCGGTCGGAATTTTGGAAAATTGCGGGCAGGCGTTCGAGTACCCGGTGTTCTGGGGCTGCGACCTGCAGACCGAGCACGAGCGCTACCTAACCGAGAAGCACTTCGGAAAGCCGGTGTTCGTGACCGACTACCCGAAGGAGATCAAGGCGTTCTACATGCGCATGAACGAGGACGGGAAGACCGTCGCCGCGGCGGACCTGCTGGTTCCGGGCGTCG
>JAAYZL010000555.1 GCA_012514855.1 Clostridiales bacterium | reverse complement strand
GCCGCTCGCGGCCGGACGCGTTCTTCTCGCACGCGTCGACGATCGGCTGCGGCAGCATCACCATGCCCGCGCCGCCGCCGAACGGGTAGTCGTCGGTGTTTTTGTGCTTGTTTTCGGAATACGCGCGGATGTCGATCAGCTCGACCTCGAGGTGTCCCGCCTCGAGCGCGCGGCCGAGAATGCTCTCCGAGAGCGCGGCCTTGAGCATCTCCGGGAAGATCGTCAGCACCTTAATCCTCATCGAACACCGCCACCTCATTGAGTCGCTTCGCGTCGAGCAGCATCTCGCCCTTTTCGAGGTCGACCGATTTCACGACCGACTTCAGCGCCGGAACGAGCACCTCGCCGAGCACGCCGCGGAACACGTACACGTCGTTGCCGCCGGGCTGCAGCACGTCGACGAGCCTGCCGAGCGCGCGGCCCCCGTCGTCGACGCCGTTCAGCCCGATCAGGTCGCACAGGAAGTTCGTGTCCGAATCGAGTTCCACCGCGTGCGCGCGGTCGATGTAGAGAAGCTCGCCGCGGAACTTTTCGGCCTGATCGCGGTCGGAAACGCCCTCGACATTCAAAAACACCGCGTCGGGGGCGAGCCGGTTGACCGTCAGCCGGATGGGTTCATACGCGTCGCCGCGCCGGAGGTACGCGAGTGTCATCCCCTCGAACCGCTCCGGGTCGCACGTGATCGGGCGCAGCTTCAATTCGCCGCGCACCCCCTGCGGCTTCGTGATTTCGCCGATGACAAGGTATTCCTGCATGGTGTTCCTCCAAGATAACGAGATGGTTGCCTTCCGGCTCCGGTCGCCGCCCGGAAATCCGTGAGGATTTTAGGCGACCGGCCTACGCGTTGAAAACCTGTTTTCAACGCCAACAAAGGCGGCTTCCGCCGCCTTCAAACCGTCAGATGATCTCCACAAACACCGGCTTCGGGCTGTTCGCCGACGCCGCCTTGACGACGGTGCGGATGGCCTTGGCGATCCTCCCCTGTTTTCCGATGACCTTGCCCATGTCGTCGGGATCGACGCGCAGCTCGATGACGATGCTGTCGGCGGTCTCGACCTCGCGCACGTCGACCGAATCCGGCTTTTCGACGAGCGACCGGGCGATATAATTCACGAGCTCAACCATTTTTTACAGCACTCCGCCTTTCTTGAGAAGGCCGCGCACGGTGTCCGTCGGCTGCGCGCCGACGCCCAGCCAATACTTCGCGCGCTCTTCCTCGATCTTGAGGTCGATCGGGTCGGTCAGGGGGTTGTAATAGCCGATCTCCTCGATGAAGCGGCCGTCGCGGGCGTTGCGGCTGTCGGTGACGACAAGGCGGTAGAACGGCATCTTCTTCATGCCCATCCTCTTGAGACGAATCTTGACCATGGGAAACTCCTCCTTAAAAATGCTGCCTGTATAATCTTACGGTTGTGCCGTGATTACCCTCCGAATTTGCCGAACGGCATGCGCATTTTGTGCTTTCCGCCGCCCATCATCTGCTTCATCATCTGCCGCGCCTGGTCGAACTGCTTGAGGAGCAGGTTGATCTCCTGCACGGTCGTGCCGCTGCCGGCGGCGATGCGGCGCTTGCGCCCGGCGTTTAAGATGTCCGGGTTCCGCCTCTCCATGCGCGTCATCGACAGGATGATCGCCTCGTTCTTCTTCTGCGCCCGGAGCATCTTGTCCTCGTCGATGTCGGCGTCTTTGATCTTGCTGCCGAGGCCGGGGATCATCTTGAGCATGCTCGAAACCGAGCCCATCTTCGAAAGCTGCCTGAGCTGCTCGAGGTAGTCCTCGAGGTTGAAGCTGTTCGTGCGCATCTTGCGCGCCATGTCGACGGCGGCCTTCTCGTCGATGCCCTCCTGCGCCTTCTCGATGAGCGAGAGCACGTCGCCCATGCCGAGTATGCGCGAGGCCATGCGGTCGGGGTGGAACGGCTCGATGTCGGTCAACTTTTCGCCGGTTCCGGAGAACTTGATCGGCTTTCCGGTGACCGCGCGCACCGAGATCGCCGCGCCGCCGCGGGTGTCGCCGTCGAGCTTCGTCAGGATCACGCCGTCGACGCCGAGCTCCTTGTTGAACGTGTCCGCGACCGTCACCGCGTCCTGGCCGGTCATCGCGTCGACGACGAGCAGGATTTCCTTCGGCCTGACCGTCGCGCGGATGTTGCGCAGCTCCGCCATCAGGTTTTCGTCGATGTGCAGCCGGCCCGCGGTGTCGAGGATCACCGGGTCGCGGCCGTAGTACTTCGCGTACTCGACGGCCTCCTTCGCGATCTGCACCGGGTCGCCCTGCCCGCGCTCGAACACCTCGACGCCGACCTGCCCGCCGACCACCTGCAATTGCTTGATCGCAGCCGGACGGTACACGTCGCAGGCGACGAGCAACGGCTTTTTGTCGCCCTTCTTGATGAGGTTTCCGAGCTTCGCGGCCATCGTCGTCTTGCCCGCGCCCTGCAGGCCGCACAGCATGTAGATCGTCGGCGGGGCCGGGGAATAGGTGAGCTTCGCGTTCACGCCGCCCATCAGGGCCGCGAGCTCCTCGTTGACGATCTTCACGACCTGCTGGCCGGGGGTCAGGCTTCCCAAAATCCCCTGCCCCACCGCGCGGTCGGTGACCTTCTTGATGAAGTCCTTGACGACGGTGAAGTTCACGTCCGCCTCGAGAAGGGCTAAGCGCACCTCCCGCATCGCGGCCTTGACATCCTGCTCGTTGAGCTTCCCCCTGCCGGACAGTTTTTTGAACGCGCTTTGCAGCTTGTCGGTCAGGCCCTCGAACGCCATCGGCATTACCTCTCAATTCGCAATATGTTTTCCAACGAGCGCCGAACCGCGCCCGCGTCGCTCCGGTCGAGCGCCTCGAGGCTCCTCTCGGCCTCGGACGTGATCGCCCGGTGGCGCTTGACGGCGCCCAGCTTTT
>JAAYZL010000554.1 GCA_012514855.1 Clostridiales bacterium | reverse complement strand
GCGCCCCGCCTGATTGCGGAGATTGGCGACATCTCCCGTTTCCACAACGCAAGCGCGCTGATCGCGTTTGCCGGAATCGACGCTCCTCCGTTTCAATCCGGCAGCTTCGTTGCGACGCATCGAAACATATCCAAACGAGGTTCATCTTTATTGCGAAAGACCGGCTACGAGGTCATGCAAGCATATCAACATTCACGCCACAATGGTTAATCTTGCGAACAAGCGTGTTTCCTTTGTTCAGGAAGGGGCAAAGAGCGAAACGAGCAACCGCAAAATACCCATTAGCCCGCGAGCAATTAAACTCCTTACGGAGTTGAAAGAAACATCAACAAAAGAACATTTGTTTGATGATGGTGCGGGCGAAAGGTTAAGTTATGAAGCGTTGCGGTATCAGTGCCAGTGTGCTTGTGAAGAAGCAAACGTAGAATACCGAGGACTTCACATTTGGCGGCATACCTTCGCGACGAACCAATACTACAAAGGCACTGATGTTAAGATTTTGTCAAAACTTCTCGGACACGCTGATACCGCAATAACCTACAATATCTACATACATTTGTTCGGCGACGGCTTTAACGATATGTTAAGTGCTGTAAGCTGAATATACAAAATTCCGGCATTCTGTTTGGGCAGAATGCCGGAATTGTTGTGGCAGGGGCAGTAGGATTTGAACCCACAACAAAGGTTTTGGAGACCCACGTGTTACCATTACACCATGCCCCTATGCTGCGCTTAAGCGCGGGCAGCGCTCGCGAACAAGGCGTATTATACACGATTGGGCGTCCGATGTCAAGCGGGGGAACGCGCGGTTTCCGGCAATAAGCGCCCGTTTTTCAGAATATTTGCAATTTTCAGCGGGTTGTCATCGGGCCGCTCCTGAAGCAGCGCGCGCTCAACCGACCGGGAATCGACGATCGCGGTCAGGCCGTCCGCGCCGTATACCGCGATCAGCGCCTCCTCGCGCGGGTTCAGCGCGCGAAGAACCGACAGCGCCTCCGCGTCTTCGTCGACGGCCAGCACGCGGAGCTTTTCCGGCCTAAGAAAGTTCCTGCGCTCGAAGCACAGCCGCTCGGCGAGCGCCTCCGCGGTCCCGCGGCTCAAGTCCCTTCTCTCGCGACTGGCGGCCGCGACGAGGAACACCGAGGCCAGCGGCAGCGCGAGGTTCAGCGTGCCCGTGCGCGCAAAGCCAGCGACGGCGGCGGCGAGCAGCCCGGCCGCGAGCGCGTAGCCGAGGAACACGAGCGCCGAGAGCGTTCGCCTCCGCCCGAAGATCGGGTGCAGAAGCGCGTACGCCGCCCTTCCCCCGTCCAGCGGCAGCGCGGGCACGAGGTTGAACGCCGCGAGCATCACATTCGCCCGGATCAGCTCGACCACGAGCTTCGGCGGGAGCGCGCTCCACCACGCGAGCGCCGCGGTCGACAAAAGCCCGGCGACGTTGCTTGCCGGGCCTGCAAGGGACACGCCGAGCAACTGCCAGCGGCTGAGTCGGTACGGATTCTCGATCTTCAGCGCGCCGCCGAACGGCATGATGTCGAGCGCCTCGACGCGCACGCGCAGTAGCTTCGCCGCGAGCATGTGCGCGCTCTCGTGCACGGCCAGCGCGATCAAGATCGCCGAAAGCCCCTCCCGCGCGCCTATCGCAAACGCGAGCGCCGCCATCAGAAGCGCCAGCGCGTGCAGCCGAAAGGTCACCTCCCCGATCTTGAACCGGATCATATCCCGAGCATCTCCGCGGGATCGAAGACCCTGCCGCCGTCGCGCGCCTCGAAATAGAGCCGCCCGGCCTCGCTGTGCGCGATCACCTCGCCGCGCTCGACGGTTTGCCCGACGCTGACCGTCGGCTGCGAGAGATACGCCGAGACCGTCTCCAGCCCCTCGCCGTGGTCGATCAATACGCCCCAGCCGCCGCCGGAGAGCTGCGTGACCGCCGCGACGGTTCCGGCCTCCGCGGCCACGACGTCCGCGCCCGGCTCGCACTCGAATTCGAGCCACGGCCGCTCGGCGGAGTACATCTGGATGATCGCGCCGTCGACCGGCGCCTCGAGCTCCTCCTGCGCGGAGATGTCGAAGAACACGAGGACCGACTCGGGCATCAGGTCGCGGACGAACGAGAGCCTGCCGAGCGACTCGTCGAGGTCGATGCGCATCGTCAGCGCGCTCTCCACCCCGGCGACCGCCGCGCGCGACCACGGCGCGTCGATGTTCTTCGCCGCGAGCAGTGCGAGCAAAAGCGCGCAGGCGATCGCGCTGTTGCGGAGCAGCCGCTCGCCGAACGTCAGCCTCGACGGGCGCGTCAGCCGCCTCTCCCGCTGCCGGGGATGCCGGATCGACTTCCAGCGAATCTTCTTCGGAATCTCCTGCTTTAAGACCTCCGCGGCGACTTCCGGCTGCGCCTTCGTGTGGATGATGAGCTTTGCGTTTCCCGCCTGCATGCGCGTCCCCTCCCGTCATGGGACTTTATGCGGGGGTGCCTCGGAAACAGAACAGTCCCCAAAAAGCCGGAAACCCGCCGAAGCGGGCCCCGGAATTTCCTACATCAGGTTTTCGGGATTCAACCCCTCCAGCTCCTTGAGCACAAACCTGCCGTCCTTGCGGACGAGCACATCGTCAAACCACATCTCCCCGCCGCCGTATTCCGAGGTCTGGATGCACACGAGGTCCCAGTGCAGCGCCGACCGGTTTCCGTTGCTGCACTCGTCGTAGCACGCGCCGGGCGTGAAGTGGAAGCTGCCCATGATCTTCTCGTCGAACAATATGTTGTTCATCGCCTTCGTGATGTACGGATTCACGCCGATCGCGAATTCGCCGACGTAGCGCGCGCCCTCGTCCTGGTCGAAGATGTGGTTCGCGCGCGCGGTGTCGTTCGCCCGGACGTCGACGATTTTCCCGTCCCTGAACGTCAGCTGGACGTTTTCAAACGAGAAGCCGTCGTGCGTCGAGGGCGTGTTGTAGCGGATGACGCCGTTCACGCTGTCGCGCACCGGAGCGGTATACACCTCTCCGTCGGGGATGTTCATCTTGCCGGCGCACTTGATGGCGTGAATCCCCTTGATCGAGAACGCGAGGTCCGTGCCGGGGCCCGCGATGCGCACGCGGTCGGTTCGGTTCATCAACTCGACGAGCGGCGTCATCGCCCCGTCCATCCGCGAATAGTCCATGTTGCACACGTCGAAATAGAAGTCCTCGAACGCCTCGGTCGACATGTTCGCGGTCTGCGCCATCGCGCGCGTCGGGTAGCGCAGCACAACCCAGCGCGTCTTCGGCACGCGGATCAGGCCGTGCACCGGCTCGAGGTACTTGACCGAGTGAAGCGTCTGCTTTTCCGCCGGGACGTCCGCGTGCTCGGCCCGGTTCATGACCGCGCTGACGCCGATGTACGCCTGCATCTTCCGCATCATGAAGCCGTCCGCCTCGGCGCGCAGGGCGAGCTGCTCCTCGGTGCAGTTCATCGTCAGCGCGCGCTCGATCTCCGAGTCGAACAGCCACACGAACGGCTTCCCGCCCGCGCGGCAGACCTCGCCGATCAGCGCCTTCACAAGCTCACGGTTTCCGTTTACAGACTGTATCAGCACGTTCTCCCCCGGCCTGACCTCGGTCGAAAAGCGCACGAGGGTTTCCGCAAGTCTGTCGATTCTGGCGTCGCGCATGGTATCTCTCCCTTTTCCTGTTTTCAAAAAAAGAGGCCGCCTGCAAGGACAGCCTCTGTAACGTCTCCGCCTGCGAATCAGCCGTTGGTCGCCGGGGCTTCGGTCGGGGCCTCCGTTGCCGCCGCCGGAGCTTCCGTCGGAACTTCCGCGGCCTCCGCCGGGATTTCCGCGGGAACCTCGGTCGCGCCCTCCGCCGGAACCTCGGTCGGGGTCAGTTCCTCGACGCCCGGGATTTCCCCGACCGCGTCGTCGCGATTCACGCCGCGCGAGGTCATGATGGTCGCCACGATCGCCAGCACGATGAACACCGCCGCGCCGATC
>JAAYZL010000553.1 GCA_012514855.1 Clostridiales bacterium | reverse complement strand
CAGCGCGATCGTGATCGCCGCCGTCAACGTCGTCTTCCCGTGGTCGACGTGGCCGATCGTCCCTACGTTTACGTGCGTCTTCGTGCGCTCGAATTTTGCCTTGCCCATTTCGTCTTCCTCCTAAATTTGAAGTCAGTGCCTTCTGCCGAGGATCTTGTCCGCGATCTGCGCGGGGACCTCCTCGTAGTGCGCAAACTGCATCGTGTAGGTTCCGCGGCCCTGCGTCTTGCTCCTAAGGTCGGTCGCGTAGCCGAACATCTCCGACAGCGGGACGAGCCCGTCGATCGTGTGCAGTCCCGCGTGCATGCCCATGCCGGTCACGCGGCCGCGGCGGGCGGTGACGTCGCCGAGCACGTCGCCCATATACTCGTCGGGCACGACGACCTCGATCTGCATCATCGGCTCGAGCAGCGCGCAGTCGGCCTTCGCGAGCGCCTCCTTGAACGCCATGGAGCCCGCGATCTTGAACGCCAGCTCGCTCGAGTCGACCTCGTGGTACGAGCCGTCCAAGAGCGTCGCCGAGAAGTCGACGACCTCGTGGCCGCTCAACATGCCGCTCTGCGCGGCCTCGCGGATGCCCTGGTCGATCGGGCTTATGAACTCCTTCGGGATCACGCCGCCGACGATCTTGTTGACGAACTCGTAGCCCTTGCCGGGCTCGCGCGGCGCGATCTCGACCACGCAGTGGCCGTACTGGCCGTGGCCGCCGGTCTGGCGCACGTAGCGCGCCTCGGCCTTGGCGGTTCTCCGGATGCACTCCTTGTAGGCGACCTGCGGCTTTCCGACCGTCGCCTCGACGCGGAACTCGCGCAGCAGGCGGTCGACGATGATCTCCAGATGCAGTTCGCCCATGCCGGCGATGATCGTCTGCCCGGTCGTCGGATCGGTGTAGGTCTTGAACGTCGGGTCCTCCTCGGCGAGGCGGACGAGCGCGATGCCCATCTTGTCCTGCCCGGCCTTCGTCTTGGGCTCGATCGCGACGCGGATGACCGGCTCCGGGAACTCCATCGACTCGAGTATGATCTGTTTTCCCTCGACGCACAGCGTGTCGCCGGTCGTCGTGTCCTTGAGTCCCACCGCGGCGGCGATGTCCCCGGCGCAGATTTCCTCGATCTCCTCGCGGTGGTTCGCGTGCATGCGCAGGATTCTGCCGACGCGCTCGCGCTTGCCCTTCGTCGAGTTGTAGACATAGCTTCCCGCTTTCAACGTCCCGGAATACACGCGGAAGAACGCGAGTTTGCCGACGAACGGGTCGGCCATGATCTTGAACGCGAGCGCGGAGAACGGCTCGTCGTCGGCGGCGCGGCGCTCGATCACCTCGTCGGAGTCGCGCTTCGTCCCCTCGACCGGCGGAATGTCGACCGGCGAGGGCAGAAAGTCGACGATCGCGTCCAGGAGCGGCTGCACGCCCTTGTTCCGGTAGGATGTCCCGCACAGCACCGGCGTCATGCGCCCGGCGATGGTGGCCTTCCGGATGCCGGCCATCAATTCGTCGTGCGTCAGTTCCTCGCCGTCGAGAAACTTCTCCATGAGCTGGTCGTCGGTCTCGGCGACGGACTCCTGAAGCGCCGCGCGGTATTTTTCGGCCTCCTTGCAAAACTCCGGGGGGATGTCGGTCTCGTCGACGGTGTTTCCCATGTCGTCCACGTAGATCTCGGCCTTCATCTTGAGAAGGTCGATCAGTCCCCGGAAATCGCCCTCGGCGCCGATCGGGAGCTGTATCGGCACGGCGTTCGCGTGAAGCCGGTCGCGCAGCATGCCGACCACGCGCTGAAAGTCCGCGCCTGTGATGTCCATCTTGTTGATGTACGCGAGCCGCGGCACGTTGTACTTCGTCGCCTGCCGCCACACGGTCTCCGACTGCGGCTCCACACCGCCCTTGGCACAAAAGACCGCCACCGCTCCGTCCAATACGCGCAGCGAGCGCTCGACCTCCACGGTGAAGTCAACGTGGCCGGGCGTGTCTATGATGTTGATCTGGTGTCCGCGCCACTCGCAGGTCGTCGCGGCCGACGTGATCGTGATGCCGCGCTCCTGCTCCTGCTCCATCCAGTCCATGGTCGCCATGCCTTCGT
>JAAYZL010000552.1 GCA_012514855.1 Clostridiales bacterium | reverse complement strand
TTCAGGTAGTGGTAGGTCATCAGCTCGGTCACCACGCTGTCCTCTTCCAGCGCAAAGATCACGTAGTAATCCTGCGCCCCGTTCTGAACGGTGTAGATGTTCATGCTCGTCCACAGCACCGCGATGTCCTGAATTCCGGGGGTTGCAAGGGCGGCCGGGGGCGCGAATATCCGGTCGGAACCCGGGGCCGCGGTATTCTGCGCCCCAAGGCCGGATTCTTCCTCGCCGGTGGCCGCATAGCCCACGCCCCATTCATACGTATAGCGCATGCCGTAGCCCCACCCGTAGTTGATATAGATCGCCATGCGCTTCCCATCTTCGCCTTCGGGGATCGGGTTTTCGGTCGTCATGGTGGCCTTCCTGTCGTATACCTCCTCTCCGGTATCCGTATATGACTTCTGTTCGCCGTACGGATGATGAAATTTGTTCGGGGACGAGGAGGTGTACCCAAGCTCCATGTCGGGCCCGTCGAATTTGGCGGTCAATACCGGGGGCTCCCAGACCTTCGTCTCGAGCACCCGGTGCTCCACCGTGATGGACACGGGCTGGCCCGCGGGCAGATACGCGGGCGGCGGGCTCTCCAGCAGAACCTCCCATTCGCAGCTGGCCCACACGTCGCTTCCACCCTCATTCGTCCTCCAATGGGAAAGGATGACATGGTCCGGCTCACCGGAATCCTGATAGTAGTCGAGTCCGACCCCTCCGATCAGCGGGAACCTCTCCGGCCCGCCGTTGACGTCCACGTCTTCATCCGGGACCATGTAGAGCTCTTCGACCAGATGCCAGCCCTCGACCTCCTCCTGCGCGGGCGGTGAGGCCAGGGCCATTGGGATACCCAGGAACAACAGCGCCAATGCGATCGCCAGAATCCTTTTCATGCGAACTCCCTCCCCCTGTCCTATGTCTTGGATAAAGTGAATTCAACGACAATCGACGTCCGTATTTCCAGTTCCCCCGTATTCAGGAAACCATCGGCTGCAACGGCATCGCCTGCCGCGGAAAAATGAATCGTCGTTTCGGCCATCTGCCACAAGGTCGCGTCGTCGTCGTTTTTCGGCCTTCTCGTGTCCCGGCCGACAAACGTAGCCGTGCTTTCGTCATACGTCCCCGTGATCACCGTCGCGTATTTGTCGCTGAAAGAAATGGTCATTTTGGAGCCGCTGCGCTCCACGCTGGCGGTAAACGGATCCATCGCGAGGGAAGCGCCGTAGAGTTTCTTGGTGCCCTTGAAATCGTATGTGCCCGTCACGTCGACGCCGGGCTGCGACGCGTCAACCGCGCCGCTCTGTTCGGGGAGATTCCGCGTTGCGAACAGCATATAGAGCGTCTTGAGCGACGCGACGCCGTCGGCGGGCAGGCCGGACGCGCTCTGGAAATTGGAGACGGCCTGCGCCGTGCCCTTTCCGAAAGATCCATCGATTTTGCCGGAAAGATACCCGAGTTCCTGCAGCCGCGTCTGCAGCGCCTTGACCGCCTTGCCCTTGGAGCCGACCTTCAGCGTTTCGCAGGAGAAATCCAGCCGCTCGACGCCGACAAACTGCACCAGCGGGGCCGAATGCGATCCCCTATCGTCCTCCCACCGGTACTTTTCCAGCAGGACGCCGAAGACCATCACGTTCTCCTCGCCCTCCGCGATTTCCTCCTCGCCCTTCGCCATGTACCCGTACGCGTCGATCCACTCGTCCGGGTCGTTGTTCACGTCGATCGCGAACTCCTGATACGTCGGATCGTCGTCCTCCCACACATAGGAGGCCCTCCCGGCAAAGACGACTTTCCGGCCGATGTAGTTCTCATAGTCGTCCCAGATCAGGTCGTAATCGCAATCGACGGCCTCGCCGAAAAACGCCGCCAGCCGAACGGCCTGCTCGGCGGGAGACTCGATCCGGAATCCGTCCTCGAAGGCGCCTTCAAAATAGGGATTGCCGAGTTTGTCGAATACCTGCCCCTGTACGAAGACGTCGTCTACATATATTCCCCTCCAATAGATCGTGTCGCCCCAGTACTCGGCGCCCTCCCCGTTCATATTATCGTTGGAATAGAGCCCTTCCTCCCGCCATCCGTCGGCCCACACCGTCGTCCCGTACCCCTCGAAGTGCCCGTTCGACCACTCGCCGGTGTACGTCCACTCGACCTCCTCCTCGTTTACGGACACAAATGTCCCGCTTCCGTCGGGCAGGCCGCCGGACACCTCGCCCGTATACCTGCCGGTGCGGGCTCCGAAATGGAAATCGAGCGTCAACTCGGCGTCCGTGACCTGCTGCGCCAGCGCCGGCGCGGAGAACAGGAGCATGCACCCGACCAAAATGAACGCGATAAACCTCTTCATAAACACCCCTCCTGTTGGTAGGTCGCAAGTGCAATCGGGAGATGAATCCGGCGCGATGCCGCGGAAGGCTTCGGGCGGCGTCAGGAGGGCTCCGGGGGATGCGCGAAGCGCAATGTCCGGGATGTCAGTCGACCCCGGTCAGCAGAACACCTCCTTCGCCCGTCGGGTCGTCGTCCCAGCCGGATACGGTGGCCGTGACGCCGGTCTCGTGCTCCAGGTTGCGGCAGATTTCCAAAACCTGCTGTCGGTCGGAAAGCCCGTGCGGGAGATCGACGCGCGTGGATTGGTGCGCGCCCCCGAAGGTCAGGGAAATCCGGCCCCGGTCGATCGCGATGGCGCTCAGCCGCGCGCCGCGGACGCCCTCGCACCCCCACCGGTAGGCCCGGCCGCCCACCAGGACGCCGAAGGTGGACACCACCGTCTCCTCCAGCCGCGCCGTTTTGCCGCCCTCCGGCTCCGAGATGACGGCCGAGGGCACCGTGAGGATGGAGGTGTCCAGGATCAGCCGCGCGTGGCGCAAGCGCCGGGACAGCACCGCAAGGCCCGCGATCAGTGCGACGCTCCCGGCGCCCAGGGCCAGCGCAATTTCCGGGATTCCCCTCCGCGAAAACCAGACCGTCAGCGCGACAGCCATCGGCAGCGAGAGGGCCAGGGCGTCGCGCCGTTTCCGCATCGCATTCATAGGCGTTTTCATCCCTTTCCGCCTGCATCGTATCGCATGCCGAGGCAAAACGCATCCACCGAAAGGATGATTTTGGCAAGAAAACGGCCCTCCACAACCGCTGTGAAGGGCCGGAATTGCTCCGCGGGGGATTCTACGGCCGATCCTGATTCCTGAGCAGCGTGCTGATGAGCTCCGCGCGGCTCGAGACGTCGTACTTGGAGAGGATGTTGCGCACGTGGGTCTTCGCGGTGCTCTCGCCGATAAACAGCGCCTTCGAAATATCGCGGTTCGATTTGCCGTCCAGCAGCAGCGCGAGCACCTCGCGCTCGCGCCCGGTCAGCGGGTCGAGCACCCTGATCCCCCGGATGGCGGCCGTGCGCTGCCTCTCGTCCATGCGGCCGTACGCGGCGAGGTATGTATGGCTCTTCAACAGCAGCAGCAGGCGGCGGTTGAGC
>JAAYZL010000551.1 GCA_012514855.1 Clostridiales bacterium | reverse complement strand
GCATCGGCAGCGCCGGCAGCGCCGGTCGCCCCGGCAGCGCCGGTTGCATCGGTCGCCCCGGCAGCGCCGGTTGCATCGGTCGCCCCGGCAGCGCCGGCAGCACCGGCAGCACCGGCAGCGCCGGTCGCACCGGTCGAGGCGGCTCCCGCCGCGGAGCCCGTCGCGGCGCCGCGTCGGCCGGGGCGGCCGAAGGCGAGGCCCGTGCCGGAGCAAGGCGACGCGCCCGCAAAGCGCCCGGGGCGCAAGCCGCGCGCCGCGAAGGCGGAGGAGGCGGACGCGCTCGCGGAGAAGATCGCGGAGGAGGTCTTTGAGAAGGTGGGAGATGCTCTCGCCGACTCCGGGCCCGCCGCCGACATCGCCGCCGACATCGCCGTCGACATCGCCGCCGCCGCGGAAGCGCCGGAGCCTTCGAACGGCGCGGCGGGGGAGGCGCCCGCCGGCGAGCCGGACCCGAGCCCCGCGCCGCAGCCGCGCGCGATGCACACGCACGAGCGGATGGGCGCGCGGGCCCCGTCCCCGCAGGACCCGGACCGCAGGGGCGCACAGCGCTTTCCGCAGCATCTGCAGCGGTTTGATCCGCAGCGCGCGCCGCAGCGCCCGGACTTCGTGCGGCCGAACGCGCGGATCGATTCGCAGCCCCGGCATGATTACGCCCGGCCGAACGCGCGGGTCGATTTGCAGCCCCGGCAGGATTTCGTCCGCCCGGCCGCGCGCGCTGATTCGCAGCCCCGCCCGGACTACGCCCGCCCGGCCGCGCCGCAAAAGCTCGAGCCGCCGCGCCCGCCGGTGCTGCGCGAGCCGACTCCGCGCCGCGAGAACGCCTATATGCCCGACCCGGCCAGCGTCAACCCCGGCGTGCCGGAGCTTCTGATGACCGGCGAGTGCGCGGACGGCTACGGCGTGCTGGAGATCCATCCGGACGGCTACGGCTTCCTGCGCGCGGAGAACTACCTGCCGGGCACGAAGGACGTGTACGTGTCGATCGCGCAGATACGCCGGTTCAACCTGCGCACCGGCGACTACGTCGTCGGAAAGACGCGCCCCCAGCGCGAGGGCGACCGCTACAACGCGATGATCTTCATCAGCGAGGTCAACGGCGAGCAGCCGGAGAACACCGCGCGCCGCCGCCCGTTCGACACGCTGGTGCCGGTCTACCCCGACGAGCGGCTTCGGCTCGAGAGCCCCGAGGGGAAGGGCGATCTCGCGCTCCGGCTGATCGACATACTCGCGCCGATCGGCAAGGGGCAGCGCGGCATGATCGTCTCCCAGCCCAAGGCCGGCAAGACGACGCTTCTGAAGAAAATAGCCAACGCCATCACGCGCAACAACCCGGACGTGCACCTGATCGTGCTCCTGATCGACGAGCGGCCCGAGGAAGTCACCGATATGAAGCGCTCGATCAACGGCGAGGTCGTGTACTCGACGTTCGACGAGGCGCCCGAGAACCACACGCGCGTCAGCGAGATGGTGCTCGAGCGCGCGCAGCGGCTCGTCGAGCAG
>JAAYZL010000550.1 GCA_012514855.1 Clostridiales bacterium | reverse complement strand
GTCGTTGCGCACCGTGAGCGCATGTCCGAAGAACACGGGACTGGGGATGCTGCGGATGCCGCGCGAGCCGTTCGTCACCGGTTCCCACGCCAGCTCGATTACCTTGATGACCTCCGCGAAGCCCAACGTGACGATGCACAGATATGCACCGGTCAGCCGCAGCGACGGCAGGCCGACGATGAACCCCGCCAGCGCCGCGACGCCGACGGACGCCAGCATGCACGCCGGGAAATTCCAGCCCAGCTTGGTGGACAAAATCGCCGTCATGAACGCGCCGATGGAATAGTAGGCGGCGTGGCCTAGGGAAACAAGCCCCGTATGGCCGGTCGTAAGGTTCAGCGACAGCCCGAGGCAGGAAAAGATCATCGTATTGATGACCAGGCGCTTGAAGGAGGTCTTGACCCCCATCTGCGGCAAAATCAAGATAAAAAGGACCAGCGCCAGCCCGAACAGCGCGCGGTACCTGTATACAAAATCCCCGAGGGGAGCAATGTCCGGACGCTTACATGTCCGCGCCTTCATATTTTATTTACTCCCTTCCTGCCGAACAGTCCGGTGGGCTTGATCAACAGAATCAGAATCAGGATGATGAAGGCGATCGAATCCCGGAAGGTTCCGCCGATATAGCCGGCGGCGAAGCTCTCCGTCACGCCGATGATCAGGCCGCCCAGAACGGAGCCGTACAGGTTGCCGATTCCGCCCAGAATCGCCGCGGAAAACGCCTTCAGGCCGATGGTGAAGCCCATGGTGGAATAGACTGTCTGGTAATAGGCGGCCATCAGTGTGCCCGCGATGGCCGCGGACACGCCGGCCATAAAAAATGTAAGCATGATGACTTTGTTGACATTGATTCCCAGAAGCCGCGCCGCGCGCATATTCTGCTGGATCGCGCGCATCGCAAGGCCGGTCTTCGTCCGATAGATGATCATGGTCAGCACGAACAGAAGAAGCCCCGAAGCGCAGAGCACAATCACCGACGCGGAGGAAACGGACACGCCGAGGATATTGAGCTGTCCGAAGTAATAGAAATTCGGGAAGGGTTTTCTCTCCGTATTGAAGATGATCTGCAGCAGGTTCTGGATTACATAGGAGAGGCCCACCGTCGTTATCAGGCTTGTAATCGGAGGTGCATCCTTCTTGCGCAAAGGCTTGAGCGCCACCTTGTCGGTACAGACGCCGATACAGCCGCAAAACATCACGCTCGCCAGAAGGCCCAGATACGGGCTGAGCCTGAATCCGACGACGACCATCGCGACATGCGCACCCAGCGCGTACATGGCCCCGTGAGAAAAATTGATCAGCCTGAGTATGCCGAAAACGAGGGAATAACCCACCGCGATCAGCGCGTAGGTCATTCCCAGCGTCAAGCCATTCATCAGAAAACGAATGATCGCCATTTTCTTCTCCGTCCCGGAATAGCGATGGGGCGCATAGCCTCGGAATTGGGCGGACGCGGCGGCGGAACCGTCTTCCGCCGCCGCGCTGTATGAATCAGCCTATCAGAACGAACGCTCCGTCTCTGACCTGAACCTGGTAGTAACCCTTGATGGCGGCGCCGGTCTCGTCGAAGGCGGTCACGCCGTCAATGCCGGTGAAGGTGGTCTTGGCGATGTAGTCGCGGATGTCGGCGCGGTCAATGGAACCGGTCTTGTCGACGGCCTCGAGGATCATCAGCGCGGCGCCGTAGGCCTGCGCGTCCAGCGTGTTGGGATTGCGGCCGGCCTTGGCGACAAACGCGTCGATAAAGGTCTTGCAGGCCGGATCGTCGACGTTGTTGAAGTAGGCGACGGGCATAGCCAGTCCTTCCACATACTTGCCGCCGTTGGCCAGCGTGGAGTCGTCATAGCAGTTGCCGAAGCCGGCGATGCCGATTTCCGGGTTGACCTGGCGATACTGCACGAAGAACGGGACGGCGGTGGCGGGCATGCTCACGGAGATGACGGCCTCGCAGCCGGCGGCCTCAAAGGTGGAGATGTAGGAGGAATAGTCGTCGTTGCCCTCGAGAACAAATTGCACGTCGCACATCAG
>JAAYZL010000549.1 GCA_012514855.1 Clostridiales bacterium | reverse complement strand
TGACGTTCGCGGCGAAGTAGATATACAAAGGAGGCAATGCATCATGGCGAACGCAACGGTCGTCTATCCCCGGGGCCGCGCGCCCGAGACGGTCCGGTTCCGCGTCAGCGGCGCGCGCCCGAGCGCGGAGGAGGCCGCGCGGCTCACGGCAATTCCCTTCGAGCGCACGCCGCCCAGCGCAGAGGAGGTCAAGGATGCATTCAAGTGGTTTTTCTTTGGCGTAATCGGCGCGATTGCCCTGTGGTTCTTCGGCAATTGGGTGATCCGCCGCTTCGTGGGGCCGGGCGTGCTGTTTTTCGGCTACGGCGGCGCGTACGTGGCCGCGCCGATCCTTATGCTGTTCGGCATCGTAAGCCTCGGCAAGCTCCTTCGCTCCGCGCGCAAGAAAAAGGCGAAGGCCGCGCTCGAATGGCTCTGGATGACCTCGCTGCTCGGCGAGAACTCCGTCGGCAAGCGCTTCGGCAAGCCCGACTACGCGATCTCCACGCTCTACAGGCTCGTGCCGAAGCAGCGCCCCATCAGCGGGCGCAAGATCGCCGACTACATCGACGCCCTGCGCAAGGCGCTTTCCGACGCCGCGGACGAGACCACGATCCCGGCCAAGGAGGAGCCGCCCAAGACATGGCAGGAAACCGGCGCGACCAAGAGCCTGACCGTGACCGGCGAAGCGGAGCTGTTCCCGGGGGTCAAGGAGCTCAGTGCCACCATTTGCTTCAAGGATTGCCTGAGCCGCGGCGACGGCAACAACAAGACCGTCACGATGGTGACGGCGGTGCTGGAAATCGAGGTCACCCAGAGCTTCATCTGCTCCGGCGGCTATTGGTATCCCTATGAACTGACCTCGCCGATCGAAAGGCTGCCCGCGCTCGGAAGCGGCGGCGACGCGGAATCCCGTTGAGAATGAAAGGGGAAGAAACCATGAAAAAGGCGATTTGTGTTCTGTTGGTCGCGCTCATGGCGTTTGCAGCCGTCGGGTACGCCGAAAAATCCGGGGAAGAGGAAATCAAATTTGCCGACCCGGTTCTGGAAAACATCCTGCGCAAGCTTGTCGACAACCCGGAGGGCGCGCTGACCGCCGAGGCCCTCGCCGAGGTTCGGGAGCTGAACTATGGGGTCGACGCCGATACCACGCCGGAGGAGGAGAAGATACACGACCTGTCGGGGCTCGAATACTGCGTGAACCTGTTCAAATTGAGCCTCACGTTCAACGCGATCGAGGACATCTCGCCGCTGTCCGGGCTGACCGGCAACGCGTATCTCGACTTGGGCGGAAACCCGATCCGCGACATCTCGGCGCTTTCGAACCTGCGCGGCCTCAGCGAGCTGACGATCTGGGGCACCGGCGTCAGCGACCTCTCGCCCTTGGCCGGATTCGCGGAGTTGAGCATGCTGGACGCGTGGGGCAACGAGATCGAGGACGTTTCCGCGCTCTCGGGGCTTTCGCAACTGACGGTGCTCGACCTTCATTGGAACCGAATCCGCGACGCGAGTCCGCTCGCCGGACTTTCGAATCTGACCGCGCTGTACCTCGCGGAGAACCCCGTCGAGGACTGGTCGGCGCTCTTAGCGATAACCCCGAACCTGACCGAGAGCGACTTCTCGCCCGACCAGATCAGCGACCAAGTCGTGATTGTCTTTGACGACCCGGTGCTCGAGGCGAAAATCCGCGAGGCCGTCGGAAAGCCCGAGGGCGACGTGACCGCGGGCGACGCCAGGTCCTTCCGCGACGACCTGTACGCGTCCTACAACTGGCAGCCGGGCGAGGAGAAGATCCACAGCATCGAGGCGCTTAAGTACTTCACGGGTATTCACAAGTTCGAGGCGTTCGGGCAGGACATCCGCGACCTCGAGCCGCTCCGCGAGCTCAGGAATCTGGGTATCCTCGCGCTCGACGGAAACCCGATCTCCGACCTTTCGCCCATCGCGGGGCTTGAGAACCTCGGGATATTGCAGATCTGCGACATCGGCGAAGCCCCCGACCTGTCGCCGCTCTCCGGACTTCCGAGCCTGCACACGCTGCATTTGCGGGACAACCGGATCGAGGACATCTCCGCGCTCGCGGGGCTTACAAACCTCGACGCGCTCGACCTGTCGAACAACAACATTTCCGACCTC
>JAAYZL010000548.1 GCA_012514855.1 Clostridiales bacterium | reverse complement strand
TTGTCGCTGATGCCCTCCTTGCCGATGTGCAGCACCGGGTCGAGCGTGTTTGCCATGGAGCGGAGCGCCGCGCGCTGTTTTGCCGTCATATTGACCTCCGTCATTCCACAAAGTCGAATTCCATGTCGCCGATGATGACCGCGTCGCCCTCCTTCGCGCCGAGCTCGCGCAGGCGGTCGATCGCGCCCAACTTGCGCAGCGTCCGGTGGAAGTAGTTGAGCGACTCCTCGTTTTCGAAGTTCACCGAGCGGATCAGCCTGTCCATCGCGCCGCCGCTGAGCACATACGCGCCGTCGACCAGCTCGACCTCGAAGCCCTCGTCGGTTCCGGAGAGCTCGACCTCCTCCTCGTAGAACGGCTCCGCCGGCGGGAGCGACTTGAGCATCGCGACCGCCGCGTACAAAAGCGGCTCGAAGCCCGCGCGCGTCGCCGCCGAGACCGGGAAGATGCGCGCGTCCGGCAACGCGGCCTTGAGCCGTTCGAGGTTTTCCTCCGCGCCCGGAAGGTCGGTCTTGTTCGCCGCGACCAGCATCGGCCGGTTCTTGAGGTCGCCGTACGCCTCGAGCTCCTTCGTGATCGCGCGGTAATCCTCGACCGGGTCGCGGCCCTCGCTGCCGGAGACGTCGATGACGTGGATCAGCATGCGCGTGCGCTCGATGTGGCGCAGAAAGTCGTGTCCGAGGCCGACGCCCTCGCTCGCGCCCTCGACGAGCCCCGGTATGTCCGCCAAGACGAAGCTGTCGTCGCCCTGCCTAACGATGCCGAGGTTGGGCTGCAGCGTCGTGAAGTGGTAGTTCGCGATCTTGGGCCTCGCCGCGGTCACGGCCGAGAGGATCGTCGACTTTCCGACGTTCGGAAAGCCCACGAGCCCCACGTCCGCGATCGACTTGAGCTCGAGCGTGAGCTCAATCGGCTTCTTGCGCTCGCCGGGCTTCGCGAACTCCGGCGCCTGGCGCGTCGGCGTCGCGAAGCGCTGGTTGCCGAAGCCGCCGTTTCCGCCGCGAACCAGCGTCTTTTCGACGCCCGGCTCGCGCATGTCGAGCAGCACCCGGCCGCTTTCCTTCTCCTTGACGACGGTTCCGACCGGCACCTCGATGACCGTCGGCTCGCCCGACTTGCCGCTCTTGCGGCCGCCCATGCCGTTCATGCCGTTTTCGGCGAAGAACCTGCGCCGGTAGCGGAAGTCCATCAGCGTGTGCATGCGCTCGGTCGCGACGAAGCGCACGTCGCCGCCGCGCCCGCCGTCGCCGCCGTCCGGCCCTCCCGCCTGCACGTATTTCTCGCGGTGGAACGACACGCAGCCGTCGCCGCCGTCCCCCGCCTTGACCGTTATGGATACCACATCGACAAACAGCGCCATATTTACTCCCCGTATTGACAGAGTTCCCCCAAAAGCGGGCACCGCGCGCACTGTGGATTCCGCGCGTGGCACATCCTTCGCCCGTGCCAGATCAGCAGGTGATGCGCGTGCGTCCACTTTTCCCTTGGTAGGATGTCCCGAAGCTGTTTTTCCACACCGTCGGCGGTCGTCGCCTCGGCGAGGCCGATCCTCTTCGACACGCGGAACACGTGCGTGTCGACCGGAATCTGGTCGTCGCCGAACGCCGCCAGCAGCACGACCCCCGCCGTCTTCTGCCCGACGCCGGGCAGCTTCATCAGTTCCTCGCGCGTAGAGGGGACTTTGCCGCCGTGCTGTTCGACGATCGCGCGGCACGCGGCCACGATGTTCTTCGCCTTGTTGCGGTACAGCCCGCACTCCCGAATCTCGGGTTCGAGCTCCTCCGGCTCGAGCTTCGCCATCGCGTACGCGTCCGGATACTTCGGAAACAGCCGGGACGTGACCATGTTCACGCGCCTGTCGGTGCACTGCGCCGAGAGGATCGTCGCGACGAGCACCTCGTAGGCGTTCGAGAAGTGGAGTTCCGGCCGTGCCTCGGGATACAGAACCTGCAATTCCTCGAATACCCTGTCGATCTTTCGCGCGTCCATCGCAAGCCCTCCCCCGTTTTGTGTGCATTCCCTATCTTACGGCCTCGGGGAGAAAATGTCAAGGGCAATGCCCCATAAAACCCGGCCCACAAAAAACGCCCCGTT
>JAAYZL010000093.1 GCA_012514855.1 Clostridiales bacterium | reverse complement strand
GTTGCGCTGCGCGAGCTCCGGCACGGTGTCAACGCCCGCCGCCTCGAGCAAGTCCGAGTACTCTTCGCCGACCCCCTTGATGCGGAACAGATCCGCGCGGTTGGCCCACTTTAGGATGAGCACGCCGCTGATGCCGGTGAGCTCCTCCAGCTTTTTCCTTCCCTCGGGAGTAGCCGCCTTGGCCAGGAGCGCCTCGGTGGTACGGATGTCGACCTCCTGAAGCTTTGCCCGGTATACCTCGCCGATCCCCTCAATCGCGATGATGTCCGCCACGGTGCATGCCTCCTCGTGATATGTTTGGGACCCGTCCAACGATGTGACCGTCATCTCGCCCGACAACACAGACCTATGGCCGCACGCCCTGCTTTGCCGATCCACGGGGGTATCCGCAGGATCAGGACGTCTTGTACTCCTCGAGATGACCGTCGGCGGCCGCGGCGGCCACGCGCTGATGCAGCCGCGCCTGCTCGTCGCGCTCCATCGGCTGCCAGTCTCGCACGATGCGCAGGTTCTGCTGCAGCACCTCGACCGATTCCATGCCGCAGACGAGAGTCGCGATCGGCTGAGACAGCGTGTACCCCAGCGCCTCCTCCACCGACACACCGGCCTCGAGGATGCGCGCTTGCGCCAGCCCCTTCATCCCGATGATGCCGATGTTGCGCGCCTCGGCGATCGGCATGATCTCGTCGGCAAAGCTACGAAAGTGGACGTCCAGCAGGTTTACCGGCATCTGCAGCGTATCCCAGGCAAAGTCGTGCGACAGCATCTGCCGGAAAAGGTGCGGCCAGCGATGGCCGGTGAAACCGATGTAGCGGATCTTGCCTGCCGTGCGCGCCTCTACCGCCGCCTCGATCGCGCCCTCGGAAAAGATGCGGTCCGGCTCACCCTCATGGATGATCTCGTGGAACTGCAACAGATCGACATAGTCGGTCTGCAGGCGCCGCAGGCTCTCGTCGAGCTGCTTGCGGAAGGTCGCCGCGTCGCGCCCGTGGTTCTTGGTCATCAGGAACGCCCGTTGCCGGTAGCCGTCGCGCAGCGCCTGCCCCATGATCTCTTCGCTGCGGCCATCGTGGTAGCACCATGCATTGTCGAGAAAGTTGATCCCCTCGTCGATCGCCATGCGGATGATGCGTATGCCCACCCGCGGGTCGGCGGGCCGCCCGATGTGGTGCCCCCCCACCCCGATGATCGAGATGCGTTCCGCCGTCGCGCCCAGTATTCGGAACGGTATCCCGCTCTCACGCGCCTGGTCCATGTTTCACTCCTCGCGCATCCTCGAGCCCGGCCGCGTCGCGTCGTCTGCGCAGCGCCCTCTGTGCCGTCGCCCGCATGTTAGGCGAGGTAAACAGCCGCGTCAACCGGTCGCGCGGAGCGCCCGTGCACCGGTGGGACCTTTCCGGAAGCAACTATCCCAGGATAAAGCCCTGAATCCCAAGGCGCAACGCACGAATCACAGGGCGCCATGCGCTTCTCCCAAAGAGAATCCCAATAAACCCAAGTAGCGGTGATTACTGGATAATACTTGACAACCTGTCAGTGCTGTGATAGGATGGAATAGAACATGCGTTCTATTCC
>JAAYZL010000547.1 GCA_012514855.1 Clostridiales bacterium | reverse complement strand
GGTGATGAGGTAGGAGACGGAATCGAAGGTGATGGAATCGCCGGCGGCGACGGAGTAGTCGGCGCTGTCGAGGAGGCATGTTGCCGTCAGAGTAGTCGTGCGGCTGTACGCCTTCTGGTCGGTCACTTTCCCGGATCCGTCGCGCGCTTCGGCGACCTCGACGGTGGTCTGCTTGTCGAACGAGGTGACGACGACGCCGGTGAAGCCGGAAACGGTGGAGATGATGCCGAATTGTCTTGCCATGTTTTTTCTCCTTATTTTTTTTAAAATGTGAGTTCGGTGAAGACGATTTTTATTTCGGACGAGAAAATATTATCAAGGCCTGACGAGCGTACGGAAGCTGAATTGTCGCGGAGGATGCCGACGCAGGCGGCGGGAGCCTTGAGACTGAGCGCGGTGCCGATGGCGGCGGGGGTCATGGCGGCGAATGAGCGGAGGACGTCGCCGGCAATGGTTCTGATGATCGTTTTGTCCGGGTCCTCGCTGGCGAGGGTGCGGCCGGAGACGGCGACGCGGAAAAAGTAGTCGTTGAGGCCGTGATTCGGGAGCTCGACGGCGGTTACTTCTGCGACGACGACGCCGGTGCCGGGGTCGGTGTCGGGATCATAGGCGCTGCGCTTGGGGATCGAGGCGTCCGTGAGGGTGACGAGGGAGAGGACGGCAGAGACGAGCGCGGCCTCGAACGGGACGGGGGTCGGGGTCGGATCGGCGGCGGTGGTCGTGTCGGTGTCGGTCATGCGGTCTGCTCCTTCCGAACGAACGATTCGAGGCGGGCATTCATGGTCTTCAGGGCGGAAAAATATGCCTTCGATTCCATGAGCGGAACCCAGTTCCCGGATGCGTCCGGGTGGAGGTTCTCGATGGTGACGGAATCGGCGGTCCGGGAAGCGGCTGCGAAGTTTCGCATGTCCGGGCGGGCGGCGGTGAGGTAGCGGAACGCGGCCGGGACTGCGAGGCCGATCGATGGGAACGCGAGGCCCCACGCGGCGCGGAGGGAGCCGCGGTTGGATTCGTGCGCGTCGGCCTTGGCGGTGATGGCGGAATCGGCGAGGAATTTCGGTTTCCGGCGGGGGGAGTTCTGACCTCGTCCCGAGGTGACGGAGAAGCGGACGCCCTGCCGGAGGAGGCGTCCGGCCCAGCCGGCGAGGCGGGAACGGGAACGAGCGATGGTGACGAGGTCGCGGACGATACGGCGTCCATAGGGACGCGGGGGACGGTCGGGATCATCAGCCTCGACGCCGTCCTCAAACCATACGGACGGGAGGCGAGCGGAGCCGATGGCGGGCGGCGTGTATCGCTGAGCGGTGACCGCGAACGCGGAGACGCCGGAATCGAGGACCGCCGCGCGGATTGCGTCGGCCTCGGCGGAGATACGGCGGAGGTTGGCCTCGAATTGAGCGAGCTGGACAGACATTCCGGCATCCATGACATCACCTCGACGACTTGGACTTGAGGTATACGGCGTACGTCTGATCGGCGGAATCAAGCTCGACGCGGTCAACGCGGTATTCGACGCCGCCGAAAGTGACGAGGTCGTTGCGTTTCGGGGGTGCGG
Source organism: Clostridiales bacterium (assembly GCA_012514855.1). Next base: position 219 of record JAAYZL010000547.1, on the reverse strand, counting down.
CGAGGCTGGCGACCTGAACGCGAAGGAAAAAGGAGACGCCCTCGTCGATGCCGAACTGGCGGAGTTCCTCCGCCTCGGTGATCTTGGAACGGATCACGACGGCGGACGTGCTGCCGAAGGTGGCGGATTCGGCGAAATCCGCATTAGCGAAGATTGAGGCTGTTGCCTGCGCGAAAGGATTGCTCATTTTTTGGCCTTTTTCTTTTTCTGCCCGGCGGC
>JAAYZL010000546.1 GCA_012514855.1 Clostridiales bacterium | reverse complement strand
GCCGCGGCAGGGTCGCCTGGAAGGAGATCAACCGCGAGACGCAGCTCTTGCTCGACGGCTTCGGCTTCAACTTCCGCGCGACGGACAAGATCGAGGACCTGTCGGCGGCGCAGAAGCAGCAGGTCGAGATCGCGAAGGTGCTCTCCTACAACGTGAAGCTCGTCGTGATGGACGAGCCGACCTCGTCGCTCACGACCAGCGAGGCGGAGAAGCTGTTCGGCATCATCGAGAGGCTGCGCGCCGAGGGCATCACCTTCGTCTACATATCGCACAAGCTCGACGAAATCTTCCGGCTCTGCGACACGGCGACGGTGCTTCGCGACGGCAACATCATCGAGACCCGCCCGACGGACGAATTCACGACCGGGCAGATCATCGAGCGCATGGTCGGGCGCAGCGTCGACATGGAGTACCCGCGCAGGGATTGCCGGATCGGCGACGTCATCCTGAAGGTCGACAACCTGACGCGCAGCGGCGTCATCCGCAACATCTCCTTTGAGCTTCACCGGGGCGAAATCCTCGGCATCGCGGGGCTCGTCGCGTCCGGGCGCACGGAGCTCGCCGAGGCGATCTTCGGCGCGGAGCGCTACGACGGCGGCGCCATCGAGATCAACGGCAAAAAGGTCGCGATACACTCGACGAACGACGGCAAGCGCCACTCGATCGGGCTTTTGACCGAGGACCGCAAGGAGACCGGCCTCGTGCTCTCCTACGACCTGATCCGAAACATCACCATCACGAACCTCGACAAGGTCCGGCGCGGGCCGTTCCTCTCCGCCCGGCTCGAGCAGGAGCTCGCGACGCGCCACGCGAAGGAGCTGAACGTCAAGACGCCGTCGATGAAGCAGTTCGCGATGAACCTCTCCGGCGGCAACCAGCAGAAGGTCGTGTTCGCGAAGTGGCTGTTCTCGGACGTCGACATTTTGATCCTCGACGAGCCGACGCGCGGCATAGACGTCGGTGCGAAGTACGAGATCTACCTGCTGATGAACCAGCTCGCCGCCGCGGGGAAGTCGATCATCATGATCTCGTCGGAGCTGCCGGAGGTGCTCGGCATGTCCGACCGGCTGATCGTCCTGAGCGGCGGCGAGAAGGTCGGGGAGCTCGACCGCGACCACGCGACGGCCGAGGCCGTGATGGCGCTCGCGGTCAAAAACTGACGGAGGCGGTGACGCAAGTGACGAACACAACTCTTCCCCCGAGAAGGTTCAATTTCGTCGGATTTCTGCGCGAGTGGGGCATGGTGCTGGCGATCGTCGCGATCACGATCTTCGCCTCGACCGTGCGCCCGGCGTTTCTGAGCGGGCGCAACATCACGAACATACTGCGCGCGTACTCGACGATCGGCATCGCGTCGATCGGCATGGCCTACGCGATCATCGGCGGCGGCATGGACCTGTCGATCGGCTCGACGATCTCGCTCTCGGCGGTCGTGACGATGCTCATCATCAACGCCACGGCCGTCGACACCGTGTCGCCCGCGTGGGCGGCGATCGCCGTGCTCTTCGTCGGCATCGCGATCGGCGCGGTCATCGGCGGCATCAACGGCTCGATCATGGCGATCGTCAACGGCAGGATGGGCGAGAGCTTCATCATCACCTTCGCGATGCAGATCGTCGTCGGCGCGGTCGCG
>JAAYZL010000545.1 GCA_012514855.1 Clostridiales bacterium | reverse complement strand
TCATCGGCGAATTTCCGAGCAACCGGGGCCTTCAATGCCACGAATTGGCGCTGTACTTTCTGATGAAGCCCCGCGGCACGAGGGAGCTTCGCGGCGCGGAGAGCTACGCGATCGACGGCGCGCGCGAGGGGGTCCGCTGGCTCCCGGTCGACCGGCTCGACGAATACTTCATCCATCCGGCGTTCTTCCGGAAAAAGCTAAAGGACATCGGCGATTCTCCTCAGCACATCGTGACACATCAATAAAATCACCGCCGCACTCTTTCGGGTGCGGCGCTCAGCCTGTTCAAAAACCCGCAAGGCCAGGAGCCAAGCCCGCAAAAGAGGGAGCTTATCGGGTAATAAGCGACCGACTTTTGCGGGCGATGGCGACAACGCATTGCGGGGAGTTTCAACAGGCTGGTTATCTCCCGCTCTTGTCATACGGCACGCCCTCGGCCTTCGGCGCGCGGGACTTCTTCGAGGTCAGAACCAGCACGATCATCGTCACGATGTAGGGGAGCATCAGGTAGATGTACTCGCTGGACTTGACGTTCTTGAAGTCCGGCAGGAACGGTATGCTTCCCGAGTACGAGCCGAGGATCTTGAAAAACGCGAAGAAAAGCGACGCGCCGAGGATATTCAGCGGCTTCCAGTTGCCGAAGATCATGACGGCCAGCGCGAGGAAGCCGTAGCCTGCGACCTGGCTCTGGAAGCCCGAGCCCGCCGCGACCGTGAACGCAAGCCCGCCGATGCCGCCGAGAATTCCCGAGAAACAAGTGCCGACATAGCGCATCCTGTAGACGTTGACGCCGACCGAGTCCGCCGCCTGCGGGTGCTCGCCGCACGCGCGGAGCCGGAGGCCGAGCTTCGTCTTGTAGAGGATCACGATCGCCGCGACGAGCAAGAGCGCCGCGAGGGGCGTCGTGAGGTACAGGCTCTTGAAGGCGAACCGGGTGAAAAAATCGTCCTGCGGAAGCGCGGACGTGATGCGCACCCACTTCGGAATCGCGATCGTCGTCTGGCCCTGCCCCTGTATCGCCCAGGTCAGGACGATCGCGAACGCCGGCGCGAGCATGTTGAGCGCCGTGCCGCCGATCGTCTGGTTCGCCTTCAGGTGCACGGACGCAAACGCGAGCAGCATCGAAAACAGCGCGCCCGCGGCCCCCGCGATCAAGATCGCGAAGAATACGGCGAGCTGCGCGTGCTGCGCGCCCCAGCCGCTCAAATCCATCGCGCGCAGGAACAGGCAGCTCAGGAGCGCGCCCACGATCATGATGCCCTCGAGCGCGATGTTGATGATGCCGCTGCGCTCGGAGAACATGCCGCCCAGCGCCACCAGCAATAGCGGCACCGCGAACAGTACGGTGGAGCTCAGGATATCGGCCAGTATCAGCATCGGTCGTCCTCCTCCCGCGCGTCCGGAGCGCAGTTCTTGCGCGTCCTCACCAAGAGCTTCGCGATCACGCCCTGCACGAGCAGCGCGAACGCGCTCAGGTAGATGATCGCCGCGATGATGATGTCGATGATCTCCTTGGCGAACTCCGGCTGAAGCATGTCGCCGCCCACCTGGATGTAGGAGACGAAAAGCGCGCTGAAGATCGTCCCGAGCGGGTTCGACGAGGCGAGCAGCGCGACCGGGATGCCGTTGAAGCCCATCGTCAGAAGCGCCTTGACGATCGTGAACTGCGCCGTGCCGCTCAGGTAGTAGATCGCGCCGCCGACGCCGGAGAGCGCGCCGGCGATCGTCATCGAGAGGATGATGTTGCGCTTGTCGTTGATGCCGGCGTAGAGGCTGGCGCTTCGATTGTAGCCGCAGGCCTTGAGCTCGTAGCCGAACGTCGTCTTCGACAGTATGATCCAGATCACGACCGCGGAGAGAATCGCTATGAAGAAGCCGATGTTCATGTAGTTTCCGAACGACTCGTCGAGGCCCAGCTTCGGAAGGATCGCGGCGGGGTTCGCGTCGGTGAGCTTCGCGGTGCGCTCCTTCGTGACCGCGCCCCAGTAGCTCGCGATCATCATCGGCATGTTGTTGAGCGACAAGTTCACCGCGAACAGCCCGATCCAGTTGAACATGATCGCCGTGATGACCTCGTTGACGTTGAAGTGCGCCTTGAAGATCCCCGGAATCGCGCCCCAGATCGCGCCGCCGAGCATGCCCGCGAGCATCGCGACGTACCACGGAAGCTGAAACTGTATGCCCGCGACCAGCGCGAAGAACGAGCCCATCGTATACTGGCCGGACGCGCCGATGTTGAACAGCCCCGTCTTGAACGCGAAGCCCACCGAGAGGCCGGTCATCAGGAGCGGCGCGGCGGTGTAGAGCACCTTGCCGAGCTTCGAGATGTCGCGAAGCCCGGTGAACAGCATGTTCGAGAGGCCGGTGAGCGCGTGCGAGGGGTTGAAGACCAGAAGCAGCGCGAACCCGAGCAGCAGCCCGGCCAGTATCGAGAGCAGCGAGCCGAGCAGGCTTATCGTGCCGCGCCTGCGAAAGAAGTTCCGATAGGAGTTCTCCATGCGTGTGCACCTCCCGCCTGTATGTCCGTGTGCTGCGCGCCGCTGCGCCTCGCGCCCGCCATGTAGAGCCCGAGCTCCTGCACGGTGGTCTTCTTCGGGTCGAACTCGCCGACGATGCGCCCCTCGTACATCACGAGTATGCGGTCGGACAGGTTCATCACCTCGTCCAGCTCGAGCGACACGAGCAGCACAGCCTTCCCCGCGTCGCGCTGGCTGACGATCTGCCGGTGGATGTACTCGATCGCGCCGACGTCGAGCCCGCGCGTCGGCTGCACGGCGACGAGCAGCTTAGACTCCTTGTCGATCTCGCGCGCGACGATCGCCTTCTGCTGGTTGCCGCCGGACATGCTGCGCGCGACCGTGTCCGGGCCCTGGCCGCTGCGCACGTCGTACTGCTCGATCAGGCGCTTCGCGTATTTGCGCACGCTGTCCCTGCGGATGAAGCCGCGGAACTGGAATTCATCCTGCCAGTAGCGCTGCAGCACGAGGTTTTCCGCGAGCGTGTAGTCCAATACCAGCCCGTGCTTGTGCCGGTCCTCCGGGATGTGGCTCATGCCGGCGCAGGATCGCCCGCGGATCGTCGCGCGCGAGACGTCGCAGCCGTTCAATGCGATGCTCCCTGCGCTCGCCTTCTCAGGCCCGGTCAGCGCGGCCACGAACTCCGTCTGGCCGTTCCCCTCGATGCCCGCGAGGCAGACGATCTCGCCCTCGCGCACCGAGAACGACACGTCGCTGACGGCGTTTTTCCTGTGGACGCGCGACGGCACCGAGACGCCCTTGACCTCGAGCACGGCGTTTCCGGGCTTGAACGGCCCTTTTTCGACGCGGAAGCTGATGTCGCGCCCGACCATCATCCGCGAGAGCTCCTCCTTCGAGGTGTCCGCAATCTCGACGGTGCCGATGAACTTTCCCTTCCGGAGCACCGTGCAGCGGTCGGCGGCCAGCATGATCTCGTTCAGCTTGTGCGTGATGAAGAGGATCGATTTCCCCTCCTCGGCGAACGAGCGCATGATCGCGATCAGTTCGTCGATCTCCTGCGGCGTGAGCACCGCCGTCGGCTCGTCGAGGATCAAAATTTCGTTGTCGCGGTAGAGCATCTTCAAAATCTCCACGCGCTGCTGCATGCCCACGGAAATATCTTCGATCAGGGCGTCGGGGTCGACCCGCATCCCGTATTTTTCACTCAAATCCAGAACCTTTTTGCGCGCCGCGTCCTTTTTGAGGAACCCCAAGTGGCTCTGCTCGGCGCCGAGTATGATGTTGTCGAGCACCGTAAAGACCTCGACGAGCATGAAGTGCTGGTGCACCATGCCGATCTTGAGCGCGGTCGCGTCGTTCGGGCTGTCGATTTTGACGACCTCGCCGTTTTTCTTGATCGTGCCCGCGTCCGGCTGATAGAGGCCGAACAGCACGCTCATCAGCGTCGATTTTCCCGCGCCGTTCTCGCCGAGCAGCGCGTGAATCTCGCCCTTTTT
>JAAYZL010000092.1 GCA_012514855.1 Clostridiales bacterium | reverse complement strand
GGCCTCGAAGTCGACGCCGACCGGCTCCGTCGCGAAGTTCGCGGCCGCCGGCAAGCGCACGCGCAAGAAGGACCTGGGCATGATGGCGATGTCCTACGGCTATGTCTACGTCGCGCAGGTCGCGATGGGCGCGGACATGAACCAACTGATGAAGGCCGTCACCGAGGCCGAGGCGTACAAGGGGCCGTCGCTGATCATCGCGTATTCGCCCTGCATCAACCACGGCATCAACATGAGCGGCACGCAGCTCGAGAGCAAGCGCGCCGTCGCCGCGGGCTACTGGCCGCTGTACCGCTACAACCCGGACGCGGAGAACCCGCTGACCGTCGACTCGAAGGAGCCGACCGAGAGCTATCAGGAGTTCATCAAGAGCGAGAACCGCTACGCGACGCTGCTCCGGGAGTTCCCGGACATCGCGCCGAAGCTCTTTGCGGAGGCCGAGGACGCGGCGCGGCAGAGGCTCGAGACCTACAAGAAGATGGCGGCGAAGTAACCGGACGTCGGATTTGCCGCTCCCTGCCCCGGGAGCGGCTTTTTTCGGCGGGGGCACAAAATTCTCATCGGAATATCATACGATTCACAAAGGACTCTGAGAGGGCGGCCGTACAATGTCCGGAGGGAGAGTCCGGCTGCGGGGGGAGAATGGGCATGGGCAAGGCGCTGCTTCTGGCTGTGAATATCTTCTGTGGGTTGTACGGCGCGTATTTCGCGGGCGTCATCCTGCTGGGCGCGCTGAAAAGGCAGAGGGCTCCGTACCCCGTCGCCGCGCCGACGAAGCGCATCGCCGCCGTCGTCGCCGCGCGCAACGAGGAGGCGGTCATCGAGGGCGTCGTAAAGACGCTGCTCGATCAGAACTATCCGCGCGAGCTGTTTGACGTCTATGTCGTGCCGAACGGCTGCAAGGACGACACCGAACGCGTCGCGCGCGAGGCGGGCGCGCGGATCCTCCCGTGCGACATCCCGGTTCGCGGCAAGGGGGACGTGCTTCGGTTCGCGTTCGAAGAGCTTCAGAAGATGGAGAAGTACGACGCGTTCTGCCTGTTCGACGCGGACAACATCGTCGATCCGGGCTTTCTGAGCGCCTCGAACAACGCGCTGTGCGCCGGCGAAAAGGTCGCGCAGGGCTTCCGCGACAGCAAGAACTCCGGCGACAGCTGGGTCGCGGGCGGCATGTCGATGTTCTACTGGTTCATGAGCCGGCTGTTCAACCGCGGCCGCGCGGCGCTCAACATGTCGGTGATGCTGAACGGAACCGGCGTTCTTTTGAGCGCGGATTTCGTGCGCGAGGCGGATTTCCAGACCAGGACGCTGACCGAGGACCTCGAGCTCACCGCGCAGTGCGGAATCCTCGGCGTCAAGATCGGCTGGATGGAGGACGCGATCACCTACGACGAACAGCCCAACAGCCTCCTGAGCTCGATCACGCAGCGCAGGCGCTGGTTCGCGGGCGGCGTGCAGTGCATGCGGCACTACGGCTCGGCGCTTCTGAAGCGGGCGTTCCGCGAGCGCAGCATGCAGGCGCTGGACTTCGGAATCTTCTTCTACGGGAATCTGATGCAGGTGCTCGCCTTCGTCCCCGGCGTCGCGAGCGTCGTGCAGACGGTCCGCTACGCGCTCTCGAAGGGCAGAATCTCGATCGCGGTCGCGGGGCTGTGCGGCGCGGCGGTGCTGTTCGTCGCCGGGTGCACGCTCGGCGCGGCGGGGCTGTGCACGCTCGTCAAGCGCCCGATCCGGCGCGAGCTGCCCGGCATCCTCGGCCTCTGGCTGATCGCTGTCTCGTGGGTTCCCGCGAACCTGTCCGCGCTCATCGTGCCGCCGAAGTGGAAGGCCATCCCGCACGTGAGCCGCGCGGGCCTGCCGGACATCCCGAGGGACGTCAAGAAGCCGAGGACGGTGCCTTCAAGAAAGGCCAGCATGTGACAAATCGCCCCTCCCGAACCGGGAGGGGCGATTCAGCGTGTCGACAAAGTCGCCACGCTATCCGGGAAATGCAATCTCGCATTTCCCGGAATTCAGGATTTCCTGTGGCGTTGCGCGCCACGGCCGGAAATCCTGCAAGGAAGCGCGGACATGCCGCGCTCCTCGGCGACGTACATGCCGCCGCCTGCGGATTGAAAATGAAGGG
>JAAYZL010000544.1 GCA_012514855.1 Clostridiales bacterium | reverse complement strand
TCCTTTGGCAGCACGCGGGCTAGGTCAGCTCGGAGAGCAGCGGCATCGACGCCATCGCGCCCCAGCGCGTGACCGAGAGCGCGGCGGCGCGGCCGGCGAACTCCGCCGCCTCCCGCACCTGTTCGGGGGAAATCGCGCGGAGATCCGGCCGGTCGGCGATCCGGGACAGGAACGCGCCCAGATAGCAGTCCCCGGCGCCGACGGTGTCGACCGCCTCGACGCGGGGCGCGGACACGCTGCCGGACGCGCCCGCGATGTAAAAGCTGCTGCCCGCGCTCCCGCGCGTGACCAGCACGATCTTCGCACCGCTTTCGAGGAGATCGGCGACTCCCTCCGCCCCGCCCCTGCCGGTGACGAGTTTCAGCTCCTCCTCGGTGGCCTTGACGATGTCCGCGTGCCCGATCGGAATGCGCGCGACCCGCCGCGCCTCCTCGACGGTGTCGTACTGAAGCTCCCGGTAGTTTACGTCGTAGGACACGATCTTCCCGAGGCCGTGTGCGTATCGGATCAGCCGGCTCGCGGTGATCTGCGTCTCGCCGCCGGACATCGCGCACGACGCGAAGTGGACGATGTCCGCCCCGTCGATCAAATGTAGCTTCACGTCCCCGTACCGCATCAGCTTGTCCGCGCCGGGCCGGTTCGAAAAGCTGTACGCGCGCTCGCCGTTCGGAAGCGGATGCACGAACACCAGGAACGTGCCGCATTCGCCGGAAAAGGTCATCCCCTCGGTGTCGACGCCGTAGCCCGCGAGGCGCTCCTGGAGGAAGTGGCCGAACCGGTCGTCGCCGACCTGTCCGATGAACGCGCTCTCCTGCCCCAGCCGCGCGGCCGCGACGCAGAGGTTCGCGACGCTCCCGCCCGGACACGCCTGGTAGATCGTCGAGCCGTCCTCCGCCGTGCCCTTCGGGATGAAGTCGATCACGCACTCGCCAAAGCCGACAATCCTGCCCATCGCCGCCCCCTACTCCAGATTGACGTGCCGCTCGATCATCTCCGACACGCCGATCCCGGTTCGCTCCATCAGCTTCACGATCAAGAGATCGAGCACGAGCATCGTGCACTGCTCAAACAGCGAGCCCATCGGCTGGATCGAGCGCGCGTCGCAGTTCCCGAGCTTCGGCGTGGGCGCCTTGATGTGGATCTCGAGGTCCGAGATCGCGCCGATCGTCGAGCCGGGCTGAATCGTGACCAGCGCGATCGCCCCGCCGAGCGCCTTCGCCTTTTGCGCCATCAGCGCCTGGCTGCCCGTCTCGCCGGAGCCCGAGCAGACGATCAGGAGGTCGCCCGGCTTGAAGCTCGGGGTCACGATCTCCCCGACGATGTACACCGGAAATCCCATGTGCATCAACCGCATCGCAAACGCCCTCGAGCTCAGCCCCGAGCGACCGATGCCGGTCACGAAGATGTGCGGCGCGGAGAGGATCCGGTCCGCGAGCGCCTCGACCCGCTCGTCGTCGACGCTGTTGAGCGCCTCCCGAATCTCCCCGACCAGCGCGTCCACGTACTTAAGCGTCTTCATGTGCCTCTTCCTCCAGCATGCGAATGATGCGCTCGAGCTCGCCCCGGCGATTCCCGG
>JAAYZL010000543.1 GCA_012514855.1 Clostridiales bacterium | reverse complement strand
TCGGCGAAGTCCTCGAGCCGCGTGCTGCTTCCGACGATCACCTTCAGGTTCGCCAGGTACGGTGCGTCGAAGAACGTGTTGACCTTCCTCCAGGCGTTGGAGTGGGCGCGGCCCATGAATCCCCCGCCGATCATTGCGACGTTGAGCGTCTTTTTCATCGATCCGTCCTCCTTATGCGTACCTTGCGCCGATCTTTTTCAGGTTCTTGACGCTGACCGCGATCGCCTCTTCCTCCATGCCGAGCCACTCGGGTGCCGGCGCGTCGATCTCGACGGCCAAAAATCCCTTGTACCCCGCCTTCGAGAGCAGCTCCGCGAGCTTCATGTTGTCGACCAGGCCGAAGCCGACCGGCACGCCGCAGAAGAAGTACCAGTCCGTCGGCCTGGCGGTCGGGTGCATCTTGAGATCCTTGATGTGCGTCGAGAACACGTAGGGCGCGAGCTTCTCCATGCCGGCGATCGGGTCGTCGAGCAGGCGCAGGAAGTTGCCGGTGTCGAAGTTGATGCCGAAGTTCGGCGAATCGACCGCCAGAATCATCTCGAGCATCTCGTCGGACGTGTAGTCGATGTGGTTCTCGGTCGCGAGCCTGACTTCGCAGTCCTCGGCGATCTTCGCGGCCTCCCTGTACATCGGAACCAGCCGCTCGATGTGCTCGCGGTGGTTTTCGTGCCGCCAGTCAAACGCGGAGCCGGTGATGCGCATGACGTCGGTTCCCATGGCGCGCGCCTTCGGGATCAGCGACTTCATCTCCGCGAACGCCGCCGGGTTCAGCCCGCGCTCGAGCCCGTTCGGGTGGCCCCACGCGAACACCGAGTCGAAGCCGTAGTCCTTGATCTTCGCGCCGAGGTCCTTCAGATACTGGTCGTCGAGGCTCGGCAGGAAGCACGTCTCCAGCGACACGCCGTCGACGTCCAGCGACTTCGCGAAGGCGAGGAAGTCGTCCACGGTCCTGAGCTTCTCGGGTTTTTGCTGGAAGTCGTACACCTCCCCGAAGAGCCGATGGAAGCAGTAGCTGTCGATTCCGATTTTCATGATATTCCCTCCCGCAAAAAGATTGTTTTCAGCGCTCCTTCGACTTGCGCTGCAGCAGCACCGCCAGTATGATGATCGCGCCCTTGACGGCGTTGACGAGCTTCGTGTTCATGCCGACGAGCGTCAGGATGTTGTTGATGAGGCCGAAGATGAACGCGCCGAACATCGTGTTCGAGAGCTTGCCCTTGCCGCCCTCCATCGCGACGCCGCCGATGACGGCCATGGCGATCGCGTTCAGTTCATAGCTCGTGCCGGAGGACGTCGAGTTGGTCGAGCCCATGCGCGAGCTCTCGACGACCGCCGCGACGCCGATCGCGAAGCCCAGGAGCACGAACGACAGGATTTTGATGCGGTCGGTCTTGATGCCGGAGAGCCGCGTCGCCTTCTCGTTCGAGCCGACGGCGTAGATGTGCCGCCCGAGCTTCGTGTGCTTCGAGATGTAGTAGAAGAGCAGCGCCATCAGGAAGAAGTAGACGATCGACATCGGCAGCACGCCGAACAGCTCGTGGTTCGAGATGGCCATATACGCCGCGTTCTTCGTCGTCGTTCCGCCGCCGTTGAGCGAATAGACGAGTATCGAGCGGTAGATGTACTGCATCCCGAGCGTCACGATGAAGCTCGGCACGCGGCCCTTGGTGACGATGACGCCGGTGAACAAGGACAGCGCGCACGAGAGCGCGACCGCGGTCAGCACGCCCACGACCGCGCCCAGCACCGGGCTTGCGATGCCCTCGACCACCGTCAGCGTCACCGCCGCGACCGCGACCATCTGCGCGCCGACGGACAGGTCGATGTTGCCGGAGATGATCACCATCGACATGCCGAACGCGATGATGCCCACGACCGCGTTCGAGCGCACGATATTGACCAGATTCTTGTAGGACAGGAACGACAGCCCGTTGCCCTTGAGAATCTGCATCAAAATGGTCGAAATCACGACCATCAAAAGCGTGATCAGGATGATGCTGTGCTCGCCGGCGAGCCGCCTGGCGCGGGGATTTGCGCGTCCCGTGGGTGGGTTGTGCATGGTTTCTCGTCTCCTTGCGTCTAATTGAGCGCGCCGCCCGTCGACAATATCATGATGTTCTCCTCGGTGAGCTCCCCGCGCGCGAGCTCGCCCTGCAGCGCCCCGTGGTACATGACCAGCGCGCGGTCGCAGATTCTCGAAATCTCCTGCGCCTCGCCGGAGGTGATGATGACGCCGACGCCCTGTTTGGCCAGCGCCATGATCTGGGCGTAGATCTCGTTCTTCGCGCCGACGTCCACGCCCTGCGTCGGGTTCGAGAGGATCATGACCTTCGGGCGCGCGCGCAGCCACTTCGACAGCACCGCCTTCTGCTGGTTGCCGCCGGAGAGGCTGGTGATCGGGTTGTCGATGTTCTGGACCTTGATCGAGAGCCTGTCCCGGGCCTCCTCCGCGGCGGCTCGCTCGCGCTTTTTCGAGATGGTCGTCCCCCGGCGGAGCTCGTCGAGCGTCACGATGGTTACGTTGTGCTTGAAGGAGAAGTCCTTGATGATCGCGTTCTCCTTGCGGTTCGACGGCAGAAAGCCGATGCCCCTTTTGCGGCCCTGCGCCGGGTGGCGGATGTCGACCGGCCGCCCTTCGAGCAAAACGCGGCCGGACTGCCTCGGAAGATCTCCGAACAGGCAGCCGACGAGCTGCTCCTTGCCGTCCCCGAGGAGCCCGGTGATCCCGACGACCTCGCCCTGCCGAAGCGAAAAGCTCACGTCGGAAACCGCGCCCTTGACCGACAGGTCTTCGACGGACAGGAGCTCGTCCCCGATCTCGCGCTCCTCGTAGACGGTCACGCCGAGAACGTCCCGACCGACCATCATCCGGGCGATGTCCACCTGGTCGATCTTCGAGCCGTCCGGCTGCACGATCCGCCCCTCCGCGACCTTCTCGCCGTTCCGGAGCACCGTGTAGCCGTCGCAGAACTCGACGACCTCGTTGAGCTTGTGCGATATGAACAGGATCGTCGCGCCGCCCTCGCGCGTCAGGTTGCGCATGATTGAGAATACCTTTTCAATCTCCCGCTGCGTGAGCGACGTCGTCGGCTCGTCCATGATGATGATGCGCGCCTCCCTGAGCAGCGACTTCGCGATCTCGACGATCTGCTTGTAGGAGGTCTCGAGCTTGCTCATCATTTGGCGCGGGTCGATCGACACGTTCATCCGGTCGAACACGTCCTGCGTGAGCTTGCACATCCGCTTGACGTCGAGCTGGCCGAACCTCGAAAGCTCGCTTCCCAGAAACATGTTTTCGTAGACGGTCAGGTCGTTGACGACGTTGAGCTCCTGATGGATGAACGCGATTCCCAGCGCCTGCGCGGCCGCCGGGGAGTGAATCGACACCCTCTCGCCGAACAGCTCGACCGCGCCCCTGTCCATCGGCACGACGCCGCCCAGGATGTTCATCAGCGTCGTCTTTCCCGCGCCGTTTTCCCCGAGCAGCGCGTGTATCTCCCCGCGCTCGACGGCGAGGTCGACGTTCTGTAAAACCGGCACGCCCCCGTAGGTCTTCACGATGCCGGTCATCTTAAATGCGCGCTCGGGCATTCGGCTCTCTCCTTGCTTACGGCTGAGAGGGAGGCGAGCCTCCCTCTCAGCGCCACGACTATGCGATCGGCAGGTAAGCGTGATTTAATGAGGTGGTGGAGCGTCGAGGCGATTTTTCGTCCCCACAAGAAGCCAGCAGGGAGCCGTAGCAGCGCTACGGCGACCGGATGAGCGACGAGTGAAGGTTTGATTCCCAAAGGGAATCAAAGTCGCTGCG
>JAAYZL010000542.1 GCA_012514855.1 Clostridiales bacterium | reverse complement strand
GGTGGATTGCCGAGGCGATTTTTCGTCCCCACACGGAGCCAGAAGGGAGCCGTAGCAGCGCTACGGCGACCGGATGAGCGACAACGGCGTGCGATTCAAATTCATTTGAATCGCACGGTCGCGTAGCGACTTGGTTTCCCAAAGGGAAACCAACCTTGTGGGGGCGGAAAAGCGGCCGGCAGGCCCGCCGCCGAATAAATCAGCGGTTGCCTAGAACTCGCCCTGCAGCTTGCCCTGGTTGCGCGTCGTGACGCCGACGCACAGGCAATAGTCATAGGAGGCGAGCGCCTCCGGGGCGGGCATCCTGTTGTAGAAGACGACCGGCACGCCGGCCGCGCGCGCCTTTTCGATGACCGTCTGCGCGGCGGCGGTGTCGATCTTGTCGTTCTCGATGGCCTGGTCGTTCTCGCCGTCATAGAGTGTGATGTTCACGCTGTCGTACCGCTCGTTCCAGTACCTGAAGCCCGCGTTCAGGTAGCTCTGAAAGGTGTTGGCCCAGTTGTAGCTGATGACGCCGATTTCAATGGGATCGTCTGCCATCGCCGCGGGGACGAGGGCCAGCATCATCGCCAGTGCCAGGAACAGGGAAACCAGGTTCTTCATTGACAAATCCCTCTCTTTTATTTCACGGCTTCCGCCGCGACTTGCAGTGTGAACCGCCCAAGCGGGATTTTTGATTCCCCGAGCCGCCCGGTTTCTTTCGCCACCCCCCGCCCTCTCCGCAGTCCCCGCGCCGCGTTTCCCATATCTTGCATATTGTATACATCATAGGCCGCAATGCCCCCATGCCGGTTTCCACCCTTCCGCGGGAAGCGCCGCGGAGGGGGGCGCCGCCGCAGCGGGCTACTTCGCCTGGAACTGCTCCTGAATCACCATCATCGTCTGCTGGTGGTGCAGCCTCCCGTACTTCTCCGCGTCGTCCTCGTTGCCGGCGCAGATGCTCTCGGCGATCAGGGCGTGCTCCTCGGAGACGGAGTGGTTGCGGTCCTTCAGCTCGTAGCCGATGTTTCGGTACTGGCGGGAGATGATGTAAAACTGCTCGATCACGGCCCGGATCAGCGGCGTCGTGACGTACTTGTAGATCAGGTGGTGGAACCGGTAGTTGTTCTCCATGAACCGCTCGAGGTCGCCCGTCTCGGCGAGCTGCTTCGACTGCTGCGCGAGAAGCAAAAGCGCCTCCTTGTCCGCCCGGCTCATGGACTTCGCCGCGGTTCTCGCCGCCAGCCCCTCCAGGGCCGCGCGCACGTAGTAGATCTCGTGAATCTCGTCGCCCATGAAGCTCGAGACCTTCGATTCCTTGTGGTTCGTCTTGTTGACGAGCCCCACGGACGCCAGCTTGTTGATCGCCTCCCGAACCGGGGTGCGGCTGATCTTCATGTTCAGCGCGATCTCGCTTGTGTTCAGCGGGGAATTGGGCGGGAGCTTTCCGGACAGTATGTCGTCCTGCAGTTGATCATAGACGATGTCCATCAGCGAGCGATACTTTGATTTTATCCCCGGCTGCTCCAGCACGTCTATGACTCTTTCCAGATCGTCGCGCATATCCCACACTCCAAGCTGACAAATATATTGTATACATCGTTTTCAGAATTATAACACAGGGGGATTCTTGACCACAATACCGTAGTATCAGACAAATAATCATAATTATTCTTATGCACATTGTGGGCATGCGAGCCGATCTGAAGCGGCAGCGCGAAGCAACGCATGGCGGCAAAAGGAGCGGGCGGAGTGATGGCGATATCGCCGAAGCCGGGCGCCCTATTCCCCGCCCGATCCCCCGCCCCTGCGCCGCCCGCCGCAAGCAGCCAAAATGTTGAAATAGACATCCAAATGAAAAATATTTCTGTTGACAGTTTGCCGAATATATGATATTTTAAGGTCGCACCCGTGGGGCAAATCGCACGACATGAACAGAGATGTAAGGAGGTTGAACCATGAAAGGAACAAAGTTGCTCGCTCTATTGACCGCGCTTGTTCTGCTGCTCTCGGCCGCATCCGCCGCGCTGGCCGAGGAAAAGGAGGTCACGTACTACTACGTCGGCGTCAACAACAACCATCCCTACTGGTACGACGTGCATCAGGGCTTTGAGTATGCTGCCGAAAAGCTCGGCGTAAAGGTCGTCAAGGCCGGCGTCGACGACTGGGACCCGCAGGGGCAGGCCGCCGCGATGGAGCAGACCATCACGAAGGGCCCGGACGGGATCATCGTGCCGATCTTCGACGCCTCCATTTTGCCCGGCATTCAGGCCGCCGCCGAGGCGGGCATCCCGGTCGTGGCGATCGAGTCCACGATGGCGGGCGCCAATGTGGTCTCCTACATCGGCCTGGACAACTACGACTCCGGCAAGAAGACCGCGATGAAGCTGATCGAGTACGGCGGCGCGGGCGGAAAGGTCGTCGTGATGGGCAACTGGGGCGCCGCGAACACCGACCAGAAGCTGGCCGGATTCGAGGACTATCTCGCGGAGAACTCCACCTGGGAGGTCATCGCGAAGCTCGACGACAAGGCCGTGACCGAGACCGCCATCGAGCAGGCCAAGACCGCCTTCAACAACTACACCGAGATGACCGCGATCGTCGGCCTCGACTCGAGCTCCGGCGCGGGCATCGGCGCCGCGATGGAGGAGCTCGGCAAGGCGCCCGGCTCGATCACCGCGATCGTGCACGACCGCGAGGTGCTGACGCTCGAGTACATCAAGAACGGCTACCTGAACTGCACCTTGGTCAACAAGACCGCCTCGATGCCGTTCCTGGCGCTTCTGATCCTCAACGGCATCGTGCAGAACGGCATGCAGGGCCTGCCGCTCTCCGGCGACAACGCCGCGGCCGGGATCAACGCCGTCCCCGAGGTCTGCTACAACGGCACCGTGTTCATCACGCAGGACAACGTCGACAACTTCATGATCGAGAACATGCCGATGCTGGACTCCAGCTTCTACGGCTAAACGCACCGAGACGCATGGCTATTCGGAACGCAGGTTCCGGATAGCCGTGTTTTGTATCGGAGGGAAGGGCATATGGAGCAAAGCGGGAATATTCTGGAGATTCGCGGGGTCTCGAAGAGCTTCGGGGTCGTCCAGGCGCTCAGGGATGTCAGCGTGTCCGTCAAAAGGGGCGAGATTCACACGCTGCTCGGGGAAAACGGCGCCGGAAAGTCGACGCTGATCAAGGTGCTCTCGGGCGAGCACGCGCCGGATTCGGGCGAGATCGCCGTGGACGGGAAGCGGTTTTCGGCGTTTCACCCGATGGTCTCGCGCGCGGCGGGCATCGCCATCGTGCACCAGGAACTGTCGATCTTTGAAAACCTCGCCGTCTACGAGAACGTGTTCCCCTACCCCGAGGGCGCGCGCAGGCTCATTCCGAAAAAAGAGCTGATCCGGCGCGTCCGGCAGGCGGCGAAGCGCTTCGATTTCGAGGTCGACCCGACCGCGAAGATGGGCGACCTGCGGCTTTCGATGCAGCAGATGGTCGAGATACTGCGCGCGCTGTCGGCGAACGCGAAGATCATATTGCTCGACGAGCCGACGTCCGGCCTCAACACGCAGGAGACGGAGAACCTGATGCGCATCTTGAAGCGGCTCCGGGACGACGGCATCTCCATCATCTACATCTCGCACAGGATCTCCGAGGTGCTCGAAATTTCGAACCGCATCACGGTGCTGCGCGACGGGATGTACGTCAACACCTTTGAAAACGACGCGAACCTGACCGAAAACACGCTGATCAGCAGCATGGTCGGCCGCGATTTCGAGAAGAACGTCTACTCGAAAAAACAGTGCGCGGTGCCGGGGGGCGTCCCGGTCGCGCTGGAGGCGCGGAATTTCTCGAAGGGAAAGACGCTGCTGGACGCCTCGCTCAGCGTCCGCCTCGGCGAGATCATGGGCGTGTTCGGGCTCGAGGGCTCCGGCACCTACGAGTTCTCGCGCATGCTGTTCGGCCTGCACGGAAAGGACACGGGAAGGCTGTTCGTCAACGGCAGGGAGATCCGCAGCATCACGCCGATGGCGCTGATCCGGGAGGGCGTCGTGTTCCTGAGCAACAACCGCAAGGACGCGGGGCTGCTGTTCAACATGTCGGTCGCGGAGAACATGGCCGCGCCGGCGCTGGACAAGCTCGCCGTTCACGGCCTGATGTCGACGAAGGCGGTCGAAAACTACACGCTCGACTTCGTCCGGCAGTTCTCGATCACGCTGAATTCCATCTACGACAGGCCGAGCAGCCTCTCCGGCGGAAACCAGCAGAAGGTCATGCTCTCGATCTGCCTCGGGACGAAGCCGCAAATCCTGATCGTCAACGACCCGACCCGCGGCATCGACGTCGGCGCGAAGGTGGAGATACTCCGGCTGCTGAACGATATCGCGCTCAGCGGCATCTCCGTGCTGTGCTTCAGCTCCGACCTGCCGGAGCTGATCACGCTGTCGGACCGGATCGCCGTGATGAACACGGGGCGCATCGCCGGCGTCATCGAGTGCGACGACATCAGCGAAAACAGCGTGATGCGCCTGGCGGCGATCGGCGCGGCGGGAAAAGGGGCGTGACAAAGATGAGCGACGCGAAATACACCCGGAGAAAATTCCATCTCGGCAGCTACACGATTTTGCTGTTGCTGGCGGGGCTGTTCCTGCTGCTGACGCTCACGTCGAGCACGTTCTGCACGTACAGCAACCTCTACTCGATGTTCTACGGCGTCTCGATACAGTTTTTCGCGGTGATCGGCTTCACGCTGCTCGTCATCATGGGCGAGATCGACCTCGCGGTCGGCTCGATGTACGGGCTGTCGGGCACGCTCGTCGGCTTCTGCATGACGGTGTGGAAGTGGCGGCTGCTCCCGTCGTCCCTCGCGGTGCTGGCCGTGTGCGCGCTCTTCGGCTTCTTCGTGG
Source organism: Clostridiales bacterium (assembly GCA_012514855.1). The sequence goes on along the minus strand of JAAYZL010000542.1, from coordinate 7,678 downwards.
GCTTTCTGGTCACGCGGTTCCGGCTGAACTCGATGATGGTGACGCTGGGCACGCTGTCGTTCGTCTCGGGCGTGAACGCCGTCGTGTTCAACAGCTTCCCCGCGATGACCTACAACTCCGAGTACCGCGCGCTCGCGAAGTTCAAGATCGGCGGCATCCACTGGACGATCCTCGCGATGGTGGTGCTGACCATCGTGCTGGAGCTGTGCCTCAAGAAGATCGCGCGGATGCGCAAGCTCTACTACATCGGCAACGGGCAGGAGACCGCCCGGCTGTACGGCATCAACTCCGACCGGATCAAGCGCGTCGCGTTCATGATCAGCGCGCTGGCCTCGGCGTTCGCCGGCATCATCGCGACCTCGCGCATCACGCACTCCGACATCTTGACCGGCAGCGGGCTCGAGTTCACGCTGATCACCGGTCTGGTCGTCGCCGGCGCGTCGCTGGCCGGCGGCAAGGGCGGCATCCTGAAGGCCGCGCTCGGCATGATCTTCATCGCGATGCTCGCCAACGGCATGACGATCTACCGGATCGACCCGTTCATCCAGCAGGTCGCGCAGGGGCTGGTGCTGATCGTCGCCGTCTTCCTCGACGTGCGCATGAACAGCGCGAAAGTGTAGGTGGGGAACATGTTGAAACGCGCGTATCAGAGATTCAGGCAGCAGGACAGCTTCTTCGGCGCGCTGACCTCGCTGCTGTTCTTCCTCGTGCTGGCGATCTTCAGCCCATACTTCTTCATGCAGAACAACCTGCTCTCGCTGCAGGCGCTGATCGCGCCGCGCGTCATCATGGCGATCGGCATGATGCTCGTGATCATCCTCGGCATGTTCGACCTCTCGGTCGGCTCGGTCATGGGGCTCGCGGGCATCGTGTGCGGGTACATCCTGAGCCGGGGCATGCCGGTTCCCGTCGCGATGCTGTCCGGGCTCGCCGTGGGGCTCGCGGTCGGGCTCGTGAACGGCTTCCTGATCGCGGTGTGCAGGATACTGCCGCTGATTTCGACGATCGGCACGATGTACATCTTCCGCGGCTTCTGCGAGATGATCATGACGAGCAACCTCGCGATGTCGCTGACCGGCTTCCCGCAGAGCTTCCTCAACTTCGGCGGCAGGACGTTTTTGGGCATGTACCCGATGCTGTGGATCATGCTGGTACTGCTCGCCGCGTTCGAGTTTGTGCTGAAGAAGACGTATCTCGGGCGGCAGCTCTACTTCATCGGCGGCAACAGGGCGAGCGCGCAGTCGCTGGGCTTCGGCGTGCGCAAAGTGACGATCATGTGCTACGCGATCAGCGGCATGCTGGCCGCGCTGGCCGGCGTCGTCTCGATCGCCCGCTTCCAGTCGGCGAGCCGCTATCTCGGGCAGGGGCTGCACATGGACATTTTGATCGCCTGCATCATCGGCGGCGGGTCGCTGATGGGCGGAAAGGGCGACATGAAGGGCGCGCTGTTCGGTACGGTGTTCGTAGCGCTCCTGGAAAACGCGTTCAACCTGTTCGAGATCAACTCGCTGTTCAAGAGCGTCGTCGTCGGCGCGGCGCTCGTGCTGGTGGTGCTGTTCGACGGATATGTGCACATGAAGAAGATGCGCGCGCTGGGAAAGATTTAGAGCGTTCCGTTCAGCGGAACCAGCGCGATATTGCCCTTCGCGGCGCGGCAGGATTCCAGCAGCTCGGCGGGCAGGTTGTCGTCGGTGACGATCATCGAGACGTCGGAAAAGCCGGCGTAGGAGATCAGCGAATGCCGGTTGAATTTCGCGGACTGCGCGAGCACGATGCTCTGCGCCGCACGGCCCGTCAGCAGTTCGTCGAACTTCGCGGTGTTGACGTCCTGCGCCATGATGCCGTCCTCGTGGTTGAGCGCGTCGCAGCCGACGAAGCACAGGTCGAACCGGAGGCTGCGGACGATGCGCTCGCTGATGTAGCCGGTGAAATCGCGGCGCGCGGGGCGGTACTCCCCGCCGATCAGGTTGACGGGCTTCACCGATCCCAGTATCTCCAGATTGCTCATCGAGTTCGTGTAGACGATCAGATTCGGCAGCTCGTTCCGCTCGATCCGCCTCGCGAGCGCGATCGCGAGCTGCAGTATCGTCGTGCCGGCCTCGAGAAACACGGTCTGCCCGTCCCGGATCAGCTGGCACGCGTATTCGCCGATGCGGACCTTTTCGAGCGCCTCCTCGTTCTGCACCTCTTCAAAGGAATAGGCCATCTGGATCGCCGGCATGACGCGGATGCCGCCGTGGGTGCGGATTACGAGGTTGTCGTTCGCCATCTTCGTGCAGAGCCTGCGCGCGGTCGGCACGGAGACGCCCAGCGTCTCCGCGACGACCTCGACGGACATCTCCTTATACAGCCGCAAGGATTGCAGCAGCGATTCCTCGCGACGGGAGCCCTTCTTTTGCAGCCCCACCGAAATTCACCTCGACATGAGTTCTCTCGCCGCGCAGTCCGCGGACATTTTGTGCGTATAAACATTATACCACAAAAATGTAAAAAGAGCAAATCGAAATGTTCAAATGGACGTCTTAATGGAGAGCCGGCGACATTCCGCCGCCCCTCGTTTTCTACACCGCGGGCAGCTCCCCGTCGACCAGCACGGCCCGCGCGGGCGCTCCGTCCGCGTCGGCGATCTTCACCGGCAGCGCGATCAGCAGATACCGCCCCGGCTCCACATGCCCGAGCCGCAGGCCCTCCAGGATGATGATCCCCCTTTCCAACAGCGCGAGGTGCGTCTCGTGCCCCGGCTGCGCGCGCTCGATGCCGAGGCTGTCGATGCCGACGCCGCCGACCGGGAGCGCCGCCAGGTACTCCGCGCCGCCCTTTTCGAGGTAGACAAAATCGTCCCGCCAACCCTCGTGTTGGGAATTGCCGGTCTTGAAGAGCGCGAACTCCCCCGGGCGGATGTCCAGCCCCTCGAGGTCTTCGCGCGTGATCTTCTCCCCGACATGCGTCAGATCGAGCACGCGGCAGGGCGCGATCAGCCGCTCCAGCGGCAGAAACTCGGTCGGCCGGCCGCCCCGGATCATGTGAAACGGCGAATCCAGGTGCGTGCCGGTGTGGAGGTTCATCGAGAGCCTCGACTCGTTGACGCCGTCGGGCGGGTTGCTGCGCTCGACCGTGTGCACGGGGCGCTTCGCCGGGGCGTCGCGGTAGACGGGCATGTCTTTGCGGACGGTCATGGAGATGTCGAAAATGCGCATGGGGTTCCCTCCCTCGCCTATTTTGCCTCGATGTCCCACCAGTGCCGTCCGTCGTCCTCCAGCATCCGGTCGGCGGCCTCGGGCCCGCGAGAGCCGGCGGGGTACGCGAGCAGATTGCTCAGGTACTCGCAGTTCCCCTCGAGGCCCTCGATGAAGCGCCACGAGTGCTCGAGCTCGTCCCAGCGGGTGAACAGCGACGAGTTCGCGCGCACAGCCTCGAGGATGAGCTGCTCGTACGCCTCGGGCACGTTGCCCTGATAGCGGCTGCTATGCGAGTAGTTGAGCTCGACGCGCTCCATCCGGAACTCGCTGCCGGGGCGCTTCGCGTTGATCTGGAAGTACATGCCCTCGACCGGCTGCACCCGGATGACCAGCAGGTTCGGCGGCTGGCCCTCGAACTCGGGGTAGAAGTTGACGCCGGCGAGCCGCTTGAACTCGACGACGATCTGCGTGCGGCTGTCGTCGAGGCGCTTTCCCGAGCGGATGTAGATCGGCACGCCGCCCCAGCGGAAGTTGTCGACGCTCGCCCGGAGCGCAATGTAGGTGGGCACGCCGGAATCGGGCGCGACCCTTTCCTCCTCCCGGTAGGCGGGCACCTCGACCCCCCGGACGATCCCCCGGCCGTACTGCCCCACGACGACGCCCCCGCAGGCGGGCGCCTGATCGAGGCGCCGGAGCGAGCGCAGCGCCTTGACCTTCTCGTCGCGCACGGATTCCGGCATCAGGTCGACCGGCGGCTCCATCGTGATCAGCGCGAGCATCTGCAGCAGGTGGTTTTGCAGCATGTCCCGGAGGATGCCGGACTTCTCGTAGTAGTCGCCGCGCGTCTCGACGCCGAGCGTCTCGGTGGAGGTAATCTGTATGTTGTCGATGTAGTGGTGGTTCCACAAGGGCTCGAAGAGCGAATTCCCGAACCGGATCGCGAGGATGTTGCGGATCATCTCCTTGCCGAGGTAGTGGTCGATGCGGTAGACCTGCTTTTCCTCAAGCGCGTCGGAGATCGTTTCGTTCAGCGCGCGGGCGGTCGCCAAATCCCTTCCGAACGGCTTTTCGATCATCACGCGGTGCGCGGGGTTGCCCTTTTTCACCAGCCCGTGCGCGCGCAGGTGCTCGACGATCGGCCCGAAGTGCTCCGGCCCCACGGCCAGAAAGAACAGCCGCACCGCCGGCGCGCGATAGAGCGCCTCGTTGCGGGAAAGCCAGTCCTCGAGCTCCCGGTAGCTGTCGGGCTCGCCGATGAACTCCATTTGCCTGTAGTGCACGTGCCGGAGGAAGTTGCAGAGCCGCTCCCCGTCGACGCCGGTGCGCGAATGGGCCGCGATCGATTTCCGGGCGCTCTCCCGGTAGCCCTCGTCGTCCATGGGCCTTCGGCCGATCGAGATGATCGAGGTCTCCTCCGGCAGGCGCCCGTCCGCGAGCAGGTGGTAGAGCGCGGGCAGGAGCTTGCGGTGGGTCAGGTCGCCCGTGCCGCCGAAGATCATCAAAAGCAGCGACCGATCCCCGCCGCCTTCGTTGTTTTGGAACATGCGAAACATCCTTCCGTTCCGTATAGGGGTTCTATGAACATTATACACCGAAAGCGCAACGGCGAAAACAGGCAAAACCGCGCCGTTCGACTTGCCGAACCCGCATCCGCCCGGCGATCGGAGCCCGTCCAACCCTGTTGCGCGGCGTTGCCTTCAGTTAAATGTTGACAATCTGTGTTAATTTTGATATTCTATTGATGCAGTTCAACACTGCCATCCGGTAAGAAGGGGGAATACATTGTATGGCGAGGAAAGCGCGTTTCTTGGTGGCCCTTCTGATCTGCCTGGCTCTTTTCTCCAATGGGGCATTGGCGGCGGGCAAGCTGGTGTCGGCGCAGGAGAGTTTGCTCGTTCTACCCTATTACAGCGACGGATACTACGGATATGTATTCGCGGAATTGACCAACGCCGGCGACAAGCCCGTGGAATTCAGCAGCGGACTGGTGGAGCTGTTCGACGCGGACGGGAACAGCATTGCGTCGTCGGACGTCTACTACTGCTATCCGCCGGTCATGCAACCCGGAGAGAACAGCTATATCTTCACGTACGGCTACGTCGCCACAAGGGAAGAGGATTTCATCGACGACTACATGCTGAGCGTGACGGGAAAGGGAACCATCTCGCGCGACATCGCGCGCCTGAACTCCACGGCCCGCTACGAACAAATCTCGGACGGCTACAGCACCTACGGTTACCTCATCGCCGTCATAGAGAACAATACGGAGAACGTCCTCTACGACTGCACGGTCGTATACGCGATGAAGGACGCCGACGGAAAGCCCCTGTACGCGGCCAGCACCTCGTGGAGCGGGTACAATACCGGCGTGATGCCCGGCTCTTTCATAGAGATGCGCACCCAAATCGGGTCGGACATGCGGGATTACATGGACGGCAACAACATCGTTCCCGCCTCGATGGAATCCATCGCGTACTACTACGTGAATTAGGGCAATGCGCACAAATCGTTCGGCATTGCCTTAGAGACGAACAGGGCGCCAGGGCGGATTCGCCTCGGCGCCCTTCGCAGTCCGTGCCGCGATATTTTTATTGCACCGACTGCCGCTCGATGATCGAGCAGCGGACGATCCCGCGCTCCGGCAGAAGCGCGCCGCTCCGCTCGACGGGGGCGCGGGACGCCGAAGACCCCGGCGCTCAGCTGGAACGTGCTCGCGTGTTCGAGGGAATAGCCTCAGCCCTTCATCCAGTTTTCATAGTACTTGCGCATGTTCGGGAACAGCGTCTCCGCGCCGCCTTCGCGGATCACGAAGCCCTCCTCGATGCGGTTCGAGCCGCCCTCGAGCCCGAACAGGCTGATGTCCGTGTTCACGCACATGCCCGCCTCGAACACCGCCTCCGTGTTCTCGTCCGGGTACGGGCTCTCCGCCTCCGCGCAGCCGATGCCGTGCAGCGGCGGGTACACGTCGTACTCCGAGAGCCCCTCCTCGCGGAAGTGGTTGCGCACGGCCCTGACGAACTCCTTCATCGGCACGTCCGCCCTGAGGTACGGGTATCCCTTCGCGCTCGCCCTGATCAATACGTCCAGCACGCGGCGCGTCTTTTCCGAGTAGTTGCCGACCGCGAACGGGTACTCGCAGGTCGACACATAGCCCTCGTATTGGATCGCCAGCGCGCACATGATCATGTCCCCGTCCTCGATGATCTTCTCCTCCGGGCGGCCGATGATCCGAGCCGACCGATCCCCCGAGCCGAACACCGTGAAGATCACCGCCTCCGCGCCCTCTTTGCGCGCCACGCCCTCGGCGATCCCCGCCGCGTAGCGCTCGGTCTTGCCGATCAGCTCCGCCTCCATCATCGCGCGGAACCCCGCCTCCGCGATCCGCGCCGCCTCCTTCAGGCACGAGATCTCGTTCTCCGACTTCTTCTTGCGAAGCTCAAACAGCACGTCCGCGCAGTCGGCGATCTCGCAGTTGAACGCGGCCTCGATGCTCTTCAAGAGCACCGCCGGCATGTCCTTGAGCCCCGCGACGCCGAGCTTCCCGAGCGGCCCCTTCTCCCGAAGCTCCGCCGCGAGCGCCTTGAAGCTCGTGTAGGTCGCCAGAGGATAGTCGATCTCGTCCGGAACCGTCACGCACAGGAAGTCCGGCAGCAGACGGACGTCCGGCCACACGCTCATCTCCCGCGCGACCTGCTCCCCCTCGGGCGCGCACAGCACGACCGGCCCCTCCTCGCGGCCGAGCAACATGCCGCCGCGCTCGAAGATCGGCCAGTAGTTGCTGACATAGCGCAGATTTTCCTTGCGATACTCGTCGCCGTAGACGAAGAACGCGTCTACGCCGAGCGCCGCCATCGCGGTTCGGATGTTTGCGAGCCGCTGTTCGAATTCGCTGTGGGGGATGCAAGCCTTTTTCATGTCTCTTCCTCCTTATTCTGCGCGTCCGAGCGTTGCGATATAGGCGAGGTTCGGCTGCGACACGTCGGCGCGTCCGTATTGCACGACGATGTCGACGTCGCTGCGAATCCGGAGCGAATACTGGAGGTTGATTTTCAGCTCCACATCCCCGAACACGCGGCGGTCGTTCGACCGGAACGCGCTGATGCGCCGCGCCGGCGCGACGAACGGTATCCCCAGCACCGGCTCCCGATCCTCGAAATATACGTCGATCAGGCAGTGCGCGTCCTGTTCGTTGCAGTTGAGAATCATGATACACTCATGCCCCTCGTACTCCGCCTGATTCGGCTCCGGCGGCGGCCGATAGCCGTCGACAATAAACCAGTTGCTCTTGCCGTTCATTTTATCTGCCTCCGCACGCGATCATCGCTTTCCAGTTATATGTGAACGCTCACATATCGGTCAAAAAAACAACCTCTTCCGCATCATCGCGCTTTTTCTCGCGCCCTATCGGCAAATATGTGAACGCTCACATAAACCTCATGCATGTATGCTACAACAAAACCGACGCCTTGTCAATAGTTTTTTCTGTTCTTTTATTATTT
>JAAYZL010000541.1 GCA_012514855.1 Clostridiales bacterium | reverse complement strand
ATTACCGGCGATTCGATCCCGCTCCAAAGCCGGTATCCCTAAACCCCTTTGCTTGCAAAGGTTTCCGGCATAGCAAAAACCACCTATCGAGTTTATCAATAGATGGTTACTGATTTGGCTAAAGACGTCTGGTATGATAAAATTGCAGGGATTACATCATCTGTATGCAATGTGCACAAAGGATAACTTGCTTTGTAGGCCCCATGATACCCACAAACCCCTATTCCTCGAGGACAGCCCGCAATTGCCGAATTCCACTATCGATACTGGTCAAGACCGGTACGCCGAGACTCGAAAGGCGAGGAGCAAGCGAGGCCATGCTGCACTGAGCAAGGGCAAGTACGTCGCACTCCTTTGCAGCGAGTTTCGCGGTATCATAGACACGCTGATCGTGCAACTCCTGATTGCGATGCTGAAAGAGTGCTGTATGTGCGCCCTCGCAGTAATAAACTTTGATCTCACGTGCTTCGCCCAATTCTTTAGCAGCCATCTCAAAGGTCTGGCGGGAGGGTTCGAGCGTCGAGATAGCCGTTGCGACGATGCCGATGCGCCTTCCGATCGACACTGCTTCTCTCGCCATTGGGCGGTCTATGTGGAACACCGGGATTTTCACCGATTTGGCGGCGATCTCTGCCGCGGGAACCGCCGATGTGCACTGGTTAAGAATCGCTGCGCAGCCAAGGTTTTCACAGTGGCGGTAATAGGTTGTGAGCCGATAGATCAGATGTGGCGTGACGCCGTCCGACACGACTTCGGCGACCATGCTGTCGTCGATAATGTTGATATATTGATGCATGGGAAACTCTCGCACAAACGCATCTCGAATTACAAACACCGTGTTTATGGTTGTGTGCACAATACCGACCTTTTGCGCCACACTCATTCCTCCCTCAAATATTGCGCATCGTATTTGGGTACGATTCCGCTGCCAAGACGCAGCGAGATGATCTTGGATGACTTGCTGAGGCATGGGAGGATCTCGTCTCGTATCCGAGACTTGGGAAGCTCATCGATCTCGCCGAATATGCTTAGTGCTGCAGCAACTTGATCTTTAAAGTCGAACAGTGGAACGGACACACAGCGAATGCCCAGCTCGCACTCCTGATCGTCGATTGCGAAGCCCTGCTCACGGACCTTCAGAATTTCGGCGTGCAGTTCCGCCTCATCAACTATGGAATGCGGTGTTACTCGCTGGAGCCCGGTCGCCACATAGTTTTTAAATCGGTAATCCGAATAGGTGGATAGAAAGACTTTACCGGAGCCTGTGCAGTTCATAGGAGCTTCATGACCGATGCGCGTTAACATGTTCCGTAAACGGTGTGGGTTGTTCACAACATCTAGGTATACGATCTTTCCACCTTCCTCGACAACCAAGCAACATGAGACCCCCATGCGATTCGAGATGTCCGTCAAAAATGGCGAGGCGATACTCTTCACACTCATAAACGAATTGACTCGATACCCGAGCTTCGCAATCTTCAGCGTCAAGCAGTAGCGTAGCGTCATCTCTTCTTGGTAGGCATAACCGCTCAACACGAGCGCGTTGATATAACGCAACACCGTCGATTGTGACATCTCCAGCTGTTTTGCGATGTCCTGAAGGCGCATCGGGAGAATGTTCTCAGATAGACATTCCATGATCTGCAGCATCCTGTCTGAGGAACGGCTAGACGCCTCGCTCCGGATCATTTTCTCTTCTTTTCGTTCCATTCTAATCAATCTCGTTCCGCTCAATACTATACAGAGTCATCCAAGTACGACATTTGCGTGCTCCACTGTCTTGAGTAACAGCCCCGCCCAAAGTTTTCGGGCGGAGCCACGCCCTTACAGACAGCTCGCATGCATCAGATGCGCTCGACGGTGCCCTCCCAGGTGCTGATTGCGCGCTTGCGGGAGTGCTCGTCGTACCAATGCTTCGTGATGGTCTTTGCGCGCGTGTAGAAGCGCACGCCGTCCAGACCCAGCACGTGCTGGTCGCCGAAGAACGAGTCCTTGTTGCCCGAGAACGGGAAGTACGCCGACGGAACCGGGATGCCCACGTTGATGCCGACCATGCCGCCGTCGCTCAGCAGTTCAAACTGGCGCGCGTAATAGCCGTTCTGTGTGAAGATCACCGAGCCGTTCGCAAACGGGTTCGCGTTCATGATCTCGAGGCCCTCCTCGAACGTCTTGACGCGCTTGATGACCGTGACCGGCCCAAAGATCTCGCGGTCGCCGATCGTCATCTCCTTCGTCACCCGGTCGAAGATCGTCGGGCCCACGAAGAACCCGCCTTCGCATCCGGGAACGACGATATCGCGTCCGTCGAGCACGAGCTCCGCGCCCTCGTCGTCGCCCTTCTGAATCCAGTCGCAGACGAACTTCTTGTGTTCGGCGGTTACCAGCGGCCCGAGCTTCGTGCCGGGGTGGTACGCGCAGCCGACGACCATCTTCTCGGCCTTTTCCTTCAGGAGCTTCACAAACGCGTCCGCGATGGTATCCTGCACGCAGATCGCGGGCAGCGCCATGCAGCGCATGCCGGCGCAGCCATAGGTCGAGTTGACGATGGCGTTGACGGTGCTCTCGAGGTCGCAGTCGTCGAGCACCAGCGCGTGGTTCTTCGCCTCGCACTGCGCCTGCACGCGCTTTCCGTGCGCGGCGGCGACAGAGTAGATGTGCTTGCCGACGTCGGTCGATCCCACGAACGTCACGGCCTTGACGCGCGGGTCGGTCAGGAGCAGCTCGCTTTCCTTGCGCGAGCAGGTCACGAGGTTTACGACGCCCTTCGGGAATTTCGCTTCCTCATAGAACAGCTCGAGGATCCGCATCGCGGTCAGGGGCGTCGGGCTCGCGGCCTTGAGAACCACCGTGTTGCCCGTGGCGATCGCCAGCGGCACCATCCAGCCCCACGGGATCATCGCCGGGAAGTTGAACGGCACGATGCCCGCGATCACGCCCAGCGGCACGCGGTAGGTCGCCGTGTCAAAGCCCGTCGTCACCTGCATGGACGCCGCGCCCTGCGTGATGTAGGGGAGCGCGCACGCAAGTTCCGTCGGCTCCACGGCCTTCAATACGTCGCCGCGCGCCTCGTCGAGGTTCTTGCCGAGTTCCTGTGCGCACAACCGCGTGAGCTCGTCCACGTGCCGGTTGAGCACGTCGCGCCACTTGAACATCATCTGCGCGCGCATGCTCAAAGACGTCAGCGACCAATCCTTGAACGCCGCGTCCGCCGCCGCAATGGCCTCCTCGACCTCCGCCTGCGTACAGCAGGGCACCTCCGCGATGATTTCGCCCGTGCTCGAATCGGTTACGGGCATCCACTTCTCGGTCTTCGAATCCCTCCACTCGCCGTTGACACAGTATTTCTTCTTCATGATGCTCATCGCTGTTCCTCCTCGCTACAGTCGTGCGTTGTGCTTTCTGTCGATGGCGCGGCGCGCCGCCGCGGCGATGTGGGGCGCGGTGATCCGGAAGCGCTCCTTCAGATAGTCCTGCAGCCCGACCTCGCCGAACTCATCCTGCACGCCGACGCGCTCCATCGGCGTGGGCAGGTTTTCAGCGAGCACCTCCGCGACGGCGCTCCCGAGCCCGCCCTTGACCTGGTGGTTTTCTGCGGTGACGATCGCCCCGGTTCTGCACGCGCATTCGAGCACGCACGCTTCGTCGAGCGGCTTGATCGTGAACATGTCGACGACGCGCGCGAAAATGCCCTCTTTGGCGAGCATGTCGGCGGCCTTGAGTGACTCGAGCACCGTTACGCCGCCGGCGATGATCGACACGTCCGATCCTTCGCGCAAAAGTGCCGCCTCGCCAATTTTAAATTCCGAGTCCGGGTGATAGATGCGCTCCGCGTTTTTGCGTACTGAGCGCATGTAGAAAACGCCGTAGTTTTCGGCCATCTGCGCGACCAGGCTCTTCAACATCACGGCATCCGTCGGCTCCAAAATTGTCACACCGGGGAACGTGCGGAGGATGCCGATGTCCTCGAATGACATGTGTGTGCCGCCGTTGTAAGTCGCGCTGACTCCAGGGTCGCAGCCGATGATCCGGACGTTCAGCTTAGCGTACGCGCAGGACATGAAGACCTGATCGCAGATGCGGCGCGACGAGAAAATCGCGAACGAGTGGAAAAACGGAACGAGCCCGGCTGCGGACATGCCCGCGGCCATGCAGCACGCGTTCGCCTCCTGAATGCCCATGTTGAACGACCGCCCCGGGAACTCCTTCGCAAAGCCCGTGGTTCCGCAGGAGGAGCTCAGGTCGCAATTGATCGAAACGACGCGCGAATCCCTGCGGCCCGCCTCGATCAACGCCTCGCCGTAATGGCTGCGCATTTCGCGCTCGTCAATCTTGAATTCGTCGTACAGCCTCACCATGTCAGGTCACCTCCCGGCCGCTGTCCTTCCGCGTATCTGCGCTCTACCTCTCGAACGCCCTCGTCGCACATCTTCTGGTCGATCACAAGATAGTGGTTGAACTCGACGTTCTCCGCAAACGAGACCCCGAGTCCCTTCCACGTGTCGAGCACGATGCAGTGCGGCTTGCCAACGACTGCCTTCGCGCGCCCGATCGCATTGTAGATCTCCCTGACATCGTCGCCGCGGACGGTTTGCACATCGAAGCCAAACGCCCCGAACTTCTTGGCGAGATCGTTTGGGTTCATAATCTGCTCGAGCCGGCCGTCGAGCTGTTTCTTGTTCCAATCGACGAACACCATGAAGTGATCAAGCTCCAGGTGGTTCGCAGCCTCGGCAGCCTCCCAGACCTGCCCCTCGTTGCACTCGCCGTCGCCGACGATCGCGT
>JAAYZL010000540.1 GCA_012514855.1 Clostridiales bacterium | reverse complement strand
GCGCGTGGGGGAGCCGCACCTCCGGCGGGGTCAGTTGCGCGCAGGAATACGCCGCGGTCGGCTTCAACCGGAGGCCCGTGTTCCGCCGCGCGGACGGCGGCGCCGACAGCGTGATGTACGGCGGCTGCGACGACCCGGCGTTCATGGGCTTCGAGGGCACGGTCGACCACGGGGTGAACGCGCTCTATACGTGGGATGCGGCGGGCAATCTGACCGGCGTCGCGGTCGGCGTGCCGTGCCCGGCGCAGGTCATGGAGCTGCACTCGTTCATCTCCGCCGACTTCTGGGGGCACGCGCGCGCGCGCATCCGGGAAAAACTCGGGAATGTGTTCGTGCTGCCGCTGTGCGAGGCGTCCGGCGACCAGAACCCGCTCGACCTCGTTCGGATTTCCAAGTCGAACCGCGAGGAGCTCGCGAAGTGGAACGCGCAGGCGGGCGAGGTGTGGATCAACTGCGATCCCGACCGCGAGTGCGACCGGATCGGGCGGCGGATCGCGTCCGCGGTCGAAATCGCGCTGCCGTCCGCGCGGGCGGCGGCCGAGTACCGGCCCGCGTTCAAATTCCTGCGGGCGGAGGTGGAGCTCCCGATCCGCACGGTGTCCGCAGGGGACGCGATGGACGCGCGGCGCGAAATCGAGGAGGCGCAGGCGCGGTTCTCGAAGGAAAACCCGGCGGCGGGCGAGGACATCGTCAGGCTCTACGAGCCGCTCGGCGTCCACGACCGCTGGCGGCTGCAGGAGCAAACGAAGGCGTTCCGCTACCGCGCGGGGTTTCTCAGGATCGGGAATGCGGTGTTCTCGTTCAACCCGTTCGAGCTGTTTGTCGACTACGCGCTGCGCATCCGCGCTCGGGCGAGGGCCGAGCACGTGTTCATCGTGCAACTGACCGACGGCTACGCGGGGTATCTGCCGACGCGGGAGGCGGTCGAGGGCGGCTCGTACTCGAGCAAGCCCGCGTCGACCTTGGTCGGGCCGGAGGGCGGGGAGAAATTCCTCGAAATTTACCTCGAACGGATGAACGGGCTGATGAAATAGCGGAAATTTTTTACAGGGTGGTGAGCGCCGCGAGCGACACCCGGCAGGCCATGCCGATGTCGGCGCCGGCGAGGTCGGAGATGTCCGTGCAGGTGACGATCGTCTGGATGCCGGAGAGGTGCGCGAGAAGCTGCCTGCGGCGCCCGGGGTCGAGTTCGCTCATCACGTCGTCGAGCAGCAGCACCGGGGGCTCGCCGGTCTCCGCGCGGATGACGCCGAGCTCCGACAGCCGGATCGCGAGCGCGGCGGTGCGCTGCTGGCCCTGCGAGCCGAACGCGCGCAGTTCGCGGCCGCCGACGAGCAGCGACACGTCGTCGCGGTGCACGCCGGCGGTCGTCGTCATCCTTCGGACGTCGGCGGCGCGCGAGGCCCTCAGCGCGCGCAGCAGGTCGCCGTCGGGCACGTCCGGCGCGTAGGCGATCGAGAGCGCCTCGCGGGCGCCGGCGATGTCGCGGTGCATCGCCGCGGCCGCCGCGCCGAGCTGATCGAGGTACTGGAAGCGGCCGTGCATGATCTCCGCGCCGGATGCCG
>JAAYZL010000091.1 GCA_012514855.1 Clostridiales bacterium | reverse complement strand
CATCTAAGCGTGAAGCCCCCCTGAAGAAGAAGACTGCCACTGCTAAGAGCAGGTAAGACCCCTCAGAGACGATGAGGTAGATAGGTCATCGGTGGAAGTGCGGCAACGCATGGAGCTTGATGATACTAATCGGTCGAGGGCTTGATCTGAAAGAAGTTTGAAGAATGTCTTTGCGAGTGTTCCGGAAGCCAAGGGAGCTGCGGATTTCGGCGTTTCGCCGAAGGAGCGGGCTCCGTGGGGAACGGGATGCGTGGTCAAACTTTTCCTGTGCGGTTTTGAAGGTGCGGGGAGCGCGAAAATGCCTGAAAGGGCGGGGAGCAAAGCGGAGACGCGCATGCGATCCTTTGAATCCCAATCCGCGAGCTTGAAAACTGCAGACAATTTCCGGTGACAATGGCTGGAGGGCCCCACCTGTTCCCATACCGAACACAGAAGTTAAGCCTCCACGCGCTGATGGTACTTGGCTGGAAACGGCCCGGGAGAGTAGGTCGTTGCCGGAATCCACCAGGGAGCGGGATAGAGACAAGGTCTCCTTCCCGCTCTCATCCTTAAGAGGCGAAGAACCCCGAGGGAAAAGCGCCGGAGCAAAACCGGACGCCCGCCAAGGAACCGGCACCCGGTCCGGATCTTCCCCCCCAACCCATATTCCTCAGTAGCTCAATGGCAGAGCATTCGGCTGTTAACCGAAGGGTTGTAAGTTCGAGTCTTACCTGAGGAGCCAAGCGAGACCCACGAATGCGGGTCTCGCTTTTTGTGCATTACGCACAACAATTCCGGTCGTTTGTTCCCTTTTTTGCCCCGGTGTTTCGCTGTTCTTCTCGAGTATGTCGAGGCGAGGATGCGCACCTCCTGTTCCGTTTGGTGCGATCCTCGCCTATGGACGGCACTGCGCCAACACACCGGAGCGCCCGCCCGTTCAATCCTCTCTTTCCGCCGCGATCCCGTATATCCTCTCGATATCCCCGGTATTGAGCCTGTAATACTGCCCGACCGTCCCGTCCGGGTTCGTGCGCCGGACGTTTTTGGCCATTGCGGGGATGTCCTCCGGCTTCGCGCCGAGGTCGCGGAACGAGAGCGGCATGCCGATCTCCCTGAGCCAGTTTTCGTACGCCTCGATGCCCAGAAGCGCCGTGCGTTCCGGGCGCTCGAAGTCCATCTCCGAACCCCAGACGCGCACGCCGAACTGCGCGATGCGCATGACCTTGTCGGGCTTTTCGAGCATGAAGCGCAGCCACGCCGGGAATACGACCGCGAGCCCCGCGCCGTGGGCGACGTCGTACACCGCCGAGAGCTCGTGCTCGATCTGGTGGCTGGCGAAGTCCGCGACGCGCCCGACGCCGACGGTCTCGTTGTGGGCGATCGTACCGGCCCACATCAACTGCGCCGCCGCGCCGTAGTCGCCCGGGTCCTTCATTGCGATCCGCGCCGCGCGGACGACCGAGATCATCGTCGCCTCGCACAGCCTGTCGGTCAGGTCGCAGTCGGGCTCGTTCGTGAAGTAGCGCTCCATCACGTGCGCGAGTATGTCCGTCGCGCCGCAGGCGATCTGGTAGGGGGGGAGCGTCATCGTCAGTTCCGGGTTCATGATCGCGAGCGCCGGGCGGTTCAGCTCCGAGCGCAGGCCGCGCTTCGTCTTCGTCGATTCCTGCATGATGACGCAGCTGTTCGAGGACTCGCTGCCCGCCGCGGACATCGTGAGCACCACGCCGACCGGCATCGTCCTCTCCGGCACCGCCTTGCCCGAGAAGAAGTCCCAGAAATCGCCGCCGTAGACCGCGCCGTGGGCCATCGCCTTCGCAGAGTCGATCGCGGAGCCGCCGCCGACCGCGAGCACGAAGTCGACGCCCTCGCGCCGGATCATCTCGATGCCCTCGTAGACCTTCGCGTCGCGCGGGTTCGGCAGCGCGCCGCCGAGCGTCACATGCGCAAGGCCCGCGTCCGCGAGCGACTTCTCGACGCGCGCGATCAGGCCCGAGCGCACCGCCGAGCCGCCGCCGTAGTGGAGGAGCACCCTCGTGCCCCCGAGCTTTTTGATTTCGGCGCCGGCCTGCTGTTCGACGCCGCGCCCGAATACGAAGTGCGTGGGAAGGTAGCGCGTGAAGTTGACCATCGTCTGTTCCTCCTTGAGCATATCAACAGCGCACACGGGCATGCCCGGCGCGCGGTCAGTCCATCCACTCGGGCTTCAGATAGCGTGCGATCGGAAGCCGCGGGTATTTGAAGGGGACGCCTTCGAGCGCCTCCGGCAGCCCCGCCTCGAACGCGACGGGCACGCCGCTCTCCTTCGCGACGCGCTCGACGAACGCGCGGCCCGAAAGGAGCTCCTCCGGCCGCGTCTCGGAGCCGAGGTTCGCGTTGATCGCGAGCCCCGTGACCGGAATCCTCGCGCGCCGCCCGACCGTTTCCATGAGCGCAAGCGCCTGCGAGACCTCGCTCGAGCGCGGGCGGAACGGGTTGATCGCGAAGTAGACGTCCGCCGGGCACGCAACGAACCGCGCGCAATAGCGCCCCAGCGCCGCCGCGCCGTCGTCGTCGCCGCCGACGTCGAACACCGAGAAGCGCTCCGTCGTGAACGCGCGCTCGACCTCCGCCGGCAGGATCGGGATGTCGACGCCGGTCAGCGCGTAGGTCGGGTGGATGACCTCGACGCCGCGCGATTCCAGCACGGGCTTCACCTCGGCGCTTCGGAAAAAGGGGTTGACGATGTCGAGGTCGATCAGCATCGCGGGCGCGCGCGACGCGAGCGTCAGCGCCATGTTGACGGCAATCTCGGTCTTGCCGCTCCCGTAGTGGCCGACGACGACCTTGATCCTGCGGCCCTCAAACAGCCAGTCAGCCGATGCGGAACGGGTCGTCATCCTGGTCCTCCTCGCGCACGATCAGCGCGCTCAGCCGCTTCTTCTTTCCCGCCGCGGGCAGGTTGCTGACGTTGAACACGTCGTCCTCCCAGAGCTTGCGCGCGTCCGCGTCGCCCGGCTCGAGCCTGAACACGTCGCCCTCGAAGATGTCCCGCTTCGGGGCCGGCTTGTGCGCGGGCCTCCGCTTCGACGACTTCGCGGCGGTCGCGGCGGCGGGCCTCGGCTTCGGCTTGGACTTGACCTTCGGAACCGGCTTCGTGCGGCTTCCGGGCTCCTCGGCTCTGCGCCTCTCCGGGGCCGGGCGCGGCCTGGGCGCTTCGCGGCGCACGATCGTGTTCGGCTTCTTCGCCTTCGGCGCGCCCGGCTGCACCGCGTGCCGGAGCGCCTCGCGGCCGAAGATCTTCTCGTCGTACATGCCCGCTTCGAGCACGTCCTCGCCGACGAAGAAGTCCTCGTCGTCGACGATCACGCGCTTTTTGCGGAACCACACCCAGTGCGGCCGCCAGCGGATCAGCCAGACGACCCAGTCGAGCACGACGCCGAGCACCAGGAGCACAATCAGCATGTTGAGCCAATTGTCCGACAGCCATTTGAGCGGGGAAATGCCGCCGCTGCCGGCGAGGTTGAACAGCTTCAAGACCCAGCTCGCGAATCCCTTCAGCCAGCCGAGCATACCGCTCACGATTGCGTCCGCGTATCCCGTATGCGACATCTGTGTCCTCCGTATTCCCGTCAGTCGGCGTTGGACGCGGCGTCCAAGGTAAGGCTGACGTTTGCCGGTTCGAATTCAAAGGTGATCCCGGGGTACATGTCCTCCTGCACGGTCAGCGGCAATTTGTGCTCGCCCGCCGCGAGACCGGAAAGATCGATGACCGCGCTGACGCCGGCCTGCCGGAGCGCCTCGACGCTCGTCTTCGGCCCCGTCACGCGCACGGAGAACTCCTCGCGCCGCCAGCTGACGGTCATGTCCTCCGGCTTGTCGACGAAGGTGAAGCGCACGTCGGTCAAGAGCGCGTTCACGACCTCCTCCTCGATCGCGATGTTCACGTACACCTGCTCGGGGGAGACGTATTTGAAGTCGGTCAGCCGCGAGATCTTCGTGCGCTGCGAGAAGCTCTGGCGCGCGCCGTTGAGCGCGACCGGCTCGACGAAGAGCTCCGTCAGCCCCTCCAGGACGTCGGGCGCCGCCGCAACGGTGACGGTCTCGGGCTGTATCGTGATGCCGGCGATCTCGAAGCCGTCCGCGACGCTCCCCTTGACCGCGTCCGCGATCTCGTTGGACACCGGGAGCTCCTTCGTCGGGTACACGTCGACGCTGACCGTCACCGAGCTCGACGAGCGGTTCAGCATCTTTTGCGAGATCTCGTTGCCTTCGTAGTCCAACAGCACGAAGCGCCCGGCGGTGACGAAATACGCGTCCCGCCCGGTCACGTCGATGTAGACATACGCCGAGGCGATCGACTGCACGACGCTCGACGCGCCGCTGATGACGAGCTGCTCCGGGTTCCGGCGCGAGACGTTGTACCACATGTCGTCGCGCTTTCCGCCGGTGAACTTCGTGTTGACGGGAACCGAGCGCGAGTCGAGCGCCTCGAAGTTCAGCGTGATCGACTCCGGCATCGCGCGCACGACCCGGCCGTAGGCGGTCATCGCCTTCAGCGGAACCTCCTGCGCTCCGGCCGCGCGGACGTTCGCGAGGTCGAGCGTCACCTGCACGTTTTCGGCGTTCGCCAGACCGTAGCTCGCCTGCGGCACCTCGAGCCGGACGGACACGTCGTTGAGCTTCGCGGACGGGTCCTCCGCCAGCGCCAGATTGTAGACCTCGTTGAGCACCGACTGGTTCGTCACATAGGCGTCGATGCCGCTGATCGATTTGTGCCGCGTGATCGACGGGTTCGACGACACGACGTAGCTCCACATAAGCACCGCGAACAGAAGCGACAACAGCTTCAGCCCGAGGTTGTGCGACAGGACGCCCCAGAAGGACTTCAAAAACCTCTTGAGGGCCGCGAACAGCTTACGGTGCATCGCCATCCCCCTTTCGCCGGGAGCTCCGGGCGCCGAACAGCGACGAGCGCACGCTCATCCACGCGGGCGGCAGGTCGTCGGGCATGAAGAGCTCGGTCAGCAAAATCGTCAGCGACTTCGTGTCCAGATAGCGCGTCAGCTTTCCGTCGCGCGCCATCGAGATGATGCCGGTCTCCTCGGACACGATCAGCGAGACCGCGTCGGTCGACTCGGTGATGCCGATCGCGGCGCGGTGGCGCGTGCCGAGCTCGCGGCCCAGGGAATGGTCGTCGGTCAGCTGCAAGAT